>DASRQK010000228.1:0-5279 GCA_035645875.1 Sphingobacteriaceae bacterium
CAAGTGAATACGTTAAGTTACAAAACTGTCTCTGCCAACAAAAACACCGTCGATAAACAGTGGGTTGTTGTTGACGCTGAAGGCGAGATTTTTGGGGCGCTTGTCATCCGAGATTGCGAAAGTGATCCGCGGCAAACACAAGCCATCGTACACCCCACACGTAGACTGCGGCGATAACGTCATCGTGATCAATGCAGACAAAGTTAGGTTGACCGGTAAAAAGCTGGGAGACAAAGAATACGTTAGATACACCGGCTATCCGGGTGGACAACGATTCATTACTCCTAAGGAATTATTGGATAAGCACCCGGAGCGGCTGATCGAAAAGGCTGTCCGTGGCATGCTTCCAAAAAACCGTTTGGGTCGTTCTTTGTTTGGCAATTTGTATGTCTACGCAGGAAGCGAACACCCACACGCAGCACAAAATCCCACCACCGTTAAATTCTAAGGAGAAAGAATATGTCAACAACGAACACTTCAGGAAGAAGGAAAACAGCAGTTGCTCGCATCTACCTTACGGCAGGTAGCGGCAACATTACCGTAAACGGTAAAGACTATAAGGAGTATTTCCCCACATTGCCATTGCAATACATTGTTACACAAAGCACGGAAGTTGCCGGAGCTTTGGGTAATCATGATGTGAAAGTTAACGTAGCGGGTGGTGGAGTGAAAGGTCAAGCGGAAGCCGTGAGGCTTGCGATTGCAAAAGCACTCATCGAATTAGACCCAGAAGTTAAGCCTGCATTGCGCGCGAAAGGATTGGTTACACGTGACGACCGCATGGTGGAACGTAAGAAACCAGGACGTCGCAAAGCACGTAGGAAATTTCAATTCAGCAAACGTTAATTTTATTTGGAGGACCACACAATGGCAAGAACAACATATCAGGAATTACTGGATGCAGGTGTACATTTCGGACACCTTACCCGCAAATGGGATCCAAAGATGGCAAAGTACATCTTCATGGAGCGCAATGGCATCCACATCATAGACTTAAACAAAACATTGGTTAAGTTAGAGGAGGCCGCCTCTGCGATTAAACAAATCGTTAAATCTGGCCGTAAAGTATTATTTGTAGCGACCAAGAAACAAGCGAAAGATCTGGTTAAAGAACACGCGGAAGCGGCTAACATGCCGTTTGTTACCGAAAGGTGGCTGGGTGGAATGCTGACTAATTTTGCTACCGTTCGTAAGTCAATCAAGAAGATGTCAAACATCGACAAAATGACGAAGGACGGCACATACGATGTATTGTCAAAGAAAGAAAAATTGATGATACAGCGTGAGCGTGTTAAATTGGAAACACTCTTAGGTGGAATTGCTGATCTGAATCGACTACCTGCTGCACTTTTCATTATAGACGTGAAAAAAGAACACATTGCAGTGAGTGAGGCGATGAAATTAAGCATCCCAACCTTTGCAATGGTGGATACAAACTCGGACCCGGAAAACATTGATTTCCCAATCCCTGCGAATGATGATGCGAGTAAATCCATCGATTTGATCTGTAAAATCATTGGCAAAGCGATCCAAGAAGGTTTGGAGGAGCGTAAACGCGACAAAGAAGAGGAAGCTGAAAAAGAAGCTGCGGCAGCGAAAGCGAAAATCGACAATGCGAAGGCGGATGAGGAAGCCTCAGCAAAAGACGGTGACCAAGGCGCTGGAAAACGTCCGCGTAAAGCAAAAGCAGAGGCTGCAGTAGAACCTACAGCAGATCCTGCGAAAGACGGAGAATAAATTTTCAAGAAACCGGATGGTTAACAGTAGGTTTCGGAAGAATTAAATTTCCGTAACTCCTGTAATCATCCGGTTTTTTAATATAATTATTGCAATAATTTTAATTCACATTATAAAAAAGAAACAAAATGTCTAGTGTACAAATTTCGGCTTCAGACGTAAATAAATTGCGCCAAGCTACCGGTGCTGGAATGATGGATTGTAAAAAAGCCTTGGTGGAAGCCAATGGTGATTTTGAAGCAGCTGTTGATTACCTTCGCAAAAAGGGCGCTAAAGTGGCGGCTGGCCGTCAGGATCGTGAGTCAAACGAAGGGGTAGTCATTGCCAAGACAACAGACAACAGTAAAAAAGGGGTCGTCATCGAGCTGAACTGCGAGACGGACTTTGTTGCAAAAAATGCAGATTTCATCGCATTCGGTGAAAGCATTGCAGATGCCGCTATAGCACACGCTCCAGCTTCATTGGAGGCACTGTTGGAGTTGGAAATTGACAGCACAAAAATTTCCGATCTTCTCCTGGATCAAACCGGCAAAATCGGTGAAAAAATCACGGTATCTACATATGAAACAGTAGAGGCAGACAATGTAGTTGCATACATCCATGGAAACTACCGTTTGGGTGTTTTGGTCGGCTTAAATCAAGCCAGCGAAGAGGTGAACGAGGCTGGAAAAGATGTGGCCATGCAAATCGCTGCTATGAATCCCATTGCAGTAGATAAAGACGGCGTTGATGCAAGCGTTATCGAACGCGAATTGGAAATTGCTAAGGAACAAATCCGCGCCGAAGGCAAACCGGAAGAGATGGTTGAGAAAATCGCTCAGGGAAAGCTGAATAAATTTTACAAAGATAACACCTTGTTGAACCAAGAATTTGTAAAAGACTCCTCTAAGAATATCGCTCAATTCTTAAATGGAGTTTCCAAGGAGCTGACCGTAACAGAATTTAAGCGCGTACAATTAGGTGCTTAATCCCTTGAGGAGTATATAGCATACTATTACGCGGCCGATGTAATGATCGGATACCCATTAAAAGCCCTTTCTGACCGCAGAGCTGATCGCTCAGGTAGAAAGGGCTATTTTTTTTCTTTACACGCCTCAAAACAAAGGATGCGTATAAACGTAAAATTCGGGGAAAATCCAAAAAAAAAGGAAAGGAGACAAAATGCCGTCCTTTCCTTAGTAGTAGCGGAGACGGGAGTTGAACCCGTGACCTCAGGGTTATGAATCCTGCGCTCTAACCATCTGAGCTACCCCGCCAAAATTGGTTTGCAAATATAGTTTATTTTTGCTTTCTTTAAAAAAAAACTTGAACTATTGTTCTAATTGATGAGAAGCGTCCTGAATATCAACTAATCATTTGAGGAGAAATGTCAGAAAAAGTTAAATTCACATTGGAATATGAGGTAAAGTCCTCTCCAAAGATCCTATATTTGTTCCTTCTGGAGCCAAATGCCCTGGCCCAATGGTTCGCTGATGGCGTCTCACAAAAAGAATCCGTCTATCAATTCACTTGGGACGATGAGGTGCAAATGGCTCAATTGATTAGTTCGAGAGAAAATAAATCGGTTAAATACAAGTGGCTAGACGATGAGCCGTATTTTTTTGAAATGGAGATCATACAAGACGAATTAACGAATGATGTCGCGCTTTCCATTACAGACTTCGCCAAACCGGAAAATATAACGGACCGAAAATTGATATGGGATAATCAAATTGAATATTTGCAGGGCGTGATCGGTGCATAGGTTATCAGGATGAAAAAAATCCATCTTCTTATATTAAAATCTTTCATAAAACCATTCTTGGTCACCTTCTTCATTGTGATGTTTGTGTTATTGATGCTATTTTTATTCAAATACATCGATGACCTCATCGGAAAAGGTTTTGAGTGGTATGTCATATTGGAGTTATTGGCCTACCAATCCATCGTACAAATATCGATGGCTATGCCCCTTTCCATGTTGTTATCAGCCATCATGACCTTCGGAAACCTCGGCGAGAGTTACGAACTGGTGGCGATCAAAGCGGCTGGTGTTTCCATACGAAAAGCCATGCGACCCTTATTCATTTTAGTGGCTCTATTTAGTGGGGGAGCGTTTCTTTTCAGTGATTACGTTTTGCCCATCACCAATCTAAAAATGGGCTCCTTATTGTATGATGTTCGCACGAAGCAAGCTGATTTCCTGATACAGCCAGGTATTTTTAACAATACCATTCCAGGATATTCCATACGAGCAAAGGACAAAAGTAAAGACGGGAAGATTCTGTACGATCTGATGATCTATGATCATAAGTCCAGCAACACGGCGAACGTAGTCATTCTCGCGAAAGAGGGATACATTTATAATTCCATGGACAACAATTACATGATCATTAAACTGATTGATGGAGTCCGATACGAAGAAAGCCGAAATACGAAAGCAACGACATACGATCCTCGCCAACAGTTCACCAGATTCCATTTTGACGAAACAGAAATGAAATTCAACATGGAGGTGTTTCAAATGAAACGCACCGACGAGGAGCTGTTTAAAAGCCATCACGCGATGTTGAATTTGAAGCAACTGAAATATTATACAGATTCCAATACCTTGCAGCTGGACAGCCTCAGAGGAACTGTATTTCGGGAAATCCGACAATTCATGAACTTTTATTCGAATTATTACAGGCCGACCGACACGATCCGCCAAGTGGCTGCTCCAGCGATACAATTTCCGATCGAATCTACTTTCAATGACCAAAATAGAAGCGAGTTACTCTATCAGGCGCATAGTCAGGCTGGTTATATTCTAAATACGTTGGAGATGAAAGCCTTGGAAGAAAAAGGATTTACAGATAAGAACGTGCGCTACGACATAGAATGGCAGCGAAAATTCACCTTGGCTGTGTCGTGTTTATTACTATTTGCGATTGGAGCGCCATTAGGCGCGATTATCCGAAAAGGAGGCCTTGGGCTGCCGGTAGTCATGGCGATCATATTCTTTCTGATATACCATGTTATTTCGACCATGAGCGAGAAGTCAGCCCGCGAAGGTGACCTGAGTGTGGAGCTCGGCATGTGGTTAGCGATTATTGTACTGACTCCATTGGCGGTATTTCTCACTTATAAAGCAGCGCGAGATTCATCCCTATTCGATTTTGAGCAATACCGCAATTTTCTCGAAAAGTTAAGAGAAAAAGTGCTAAAGATTGTCAAAAGAGTCTAATCAATTCCACCAATGCGCGCCTCCCTTTGGCAAAAGGTTCGGGATATGGTTACAATTGCGTAAATTTGCATCATAACGAACAATGCATAATGGAAATCAAATTAAATACAATAGAGGAGGCCATTGAGGCTCTAAAGAAAGGTGAAATCATCATTGTGGTCGACGACGAAGATCGCGAGAACGAAGGGGATTTCGTAGCGGCAGCCCAACACGCTACTCCAGAAGTAGTCAATTTTATGGAAACCCATGGCCGTGGATTGGTATGTACCCCATTGACTGAAGAGCGTTGTATTGAATTAGACCTGGGCCTCATGGTAGGCCAAAATACAGCGGTATA
>DASRQK010000229.1:0-7846 GCA_035645875.1 Sphingobacteriaceae bacterium
CGCCTGGTTTAACCGGAGCTATTCCCTCCGCGAAATGGTGGATCATATTTATGGCCGCATCGATTTACTGCTACACGCGGGGGAAAGACCGAACCTCTTCATCAACGAACTTGAATTGTACTTGCAGCACCTCCAAAAATTCATAGAACAGAACAATCACAGCCTAAGTGACAAAAAAGAAAAATACATCTCCAAATTTAAGTCCCGCCTGGAAGAAGGAATCCATTACTACGAAGCGTTACAGGACCGGTTCCACCATCTTGGAAATTTGTTCTCCCCTCGAAGCCTGCTCCAACTCGAGAAAGCCAAGCTTGAATTGAAACGGATCGGTTCTTAGTGTACAAAACGTAATACAGCCTGCTTTCCATCGATAATTTCTTATCTTTGTGGCGATCTATTCATCATCGATATGATTCCATTACGAACAACAAAAACCCGCGCGATCTACCTACCGGTATTCCTGTTCTTGATCAGCTTAGGCGGTTGCGCGCCCGTATTTTTTATTCCTTCGGAGCATAACCATAGCCAATACGAAATCTCGGCGGAAATTCCGGCTGATCCGAAAATTGAGCATTACATTGCCCCTTTTAAAGATAGTTTAGAATCCGTCATGAATAGCGTGATTGGACAGTCTGAGCAGCGACTGACCAAATCGGGCGGCCAATCTGAAACACTTTTGGGGAACTTCTTTGCCGACGCGTTATTGCAGGAGGGAAGGAAGCACGATCCCGAGATCGAATTTTCCTTCGGCACCAAAGGCGGCCTTCGCATCGAACTACCCCAGGGTGATATCACCGTGGGGCATATCTTCGAATTGATGCCCTTTGAAAACAAATTGGTGATTTTAGAATTATCAGCTGATAAAATAGAACAATTGGCCCAATATATCGCTGCTTCCAATGGACAGCCCATTGCTGGAATGACCTTGGAGATTAGTAATGGAAGAGCACAAAACATTCAGATCGGTGGCCAAGCGCTCCAAAAAAACAAGGTTTATAAACTTTTGACATACGACTACCTGGCCAATGGAGGCGACAATTCTAAAGGCCTAGATAATCCCATCAGCCGAGTGGATCTTTCACAAAAAGTACGTGAAACCCTCCTGGATTATATTGAGGGAATGACAGAAAAGGGACAAAGCATTAATACACAATTAGATGGAAGAGTTAAAACCCAATAAGCATCTGGCATCGACCGAAAGTCCGAAAGCGGTGGACAGAAGACGGTTTTTGAAACAAGCCGGAACCCTACTGGCAGGAGGTGGATTAATGAGCCTGTGGCCGCAGGAGCTCTTGGCCGAAGAAAAAAACCTCGCTCGTGTAACCATCCTTCACACCAATGATGTGCATAGCCGCATCGAACCCTTTCCAATGGATGGCTCTCGCAATCAAGGATTAGGTGGTGCTGCGCGTCGGGCTACATTAATCCAAAAATTGAGAAAAGAAGAAAAAAATGTGCTATTATTCGATGCGGGTGACGCTGTTCAGGGTACGCCGTACTTTAACTTATTTGATGGACAACTGGAAATGGAGCTGATGAATAAAATGGGTTACGATGCGGCCACTTTCGGCAATCACGAATTCGATAACGGTTTGGAACACTTGGCGAAGATGGTGGACCATGCCCAATTTCCCTTCTTGAATAGTAATTATGACTTTGCGGGCACGCCCATGGAAGGAAAATCCAGTGCCTATCAGATTTTTAATAAAAGTGGCATTAAAATCGGCGTCTTCGGGTTGGGAATAGAATTGGACGGGCTGGTGGATCCGCTATTGGCGGGAGGCGTGCGGTATAATTATCCCATTGCAGTGGCCAACGAGATGGCAAACCGATTAAAAAATGTGCACAAATGTGATTTGGTCATCTGCCTTTCGCACCTGGGTTACCGGTACCAAGGCAACAAAGTGTCCGATCGTGTCTTGGCTGCTGAAACCAAGGACATCGACCTCATCATCGGGGGGCACACGCATACCTTTTTAGCGGAACCTGAACAGGTCAAAAACCTTTCAGGGCATACGACGATCATCAACCAAGTAGGATTCGGCGGGATCAATCTGGGGCGCATCGATTTTGTATTTGAGAAAAGAACTGGCCGGAAGCAAATGATCGCACAGAATTACGTCATTTCAGATCGGGTATTAGCCTAACATTAGGATCGAAACTCAACCCCTCTTTCGTGGTCTTTCCCACTTGTCGCGGTCACATAGGGCACCCGGGTAGCGATGGAACGGGCCAGCGTGACCTCATCCACGTATTCCAATTCTCCGCCGAAAGCTATACCTCGTGCGATCGTCGTGATCTGTATATCAAATTCCTGCAGCTTTTTATACAGGTAAAAAATAGTGGTATCTCCTTCCATGGTCGCACTCAGGGCTAAAATTACTTCGCTCACTTCGGTGTTACGAACACGCTCCACCAATTCGTCGATCTTTAGCTCACTGGGACCAATGCCGTCCATCGGAGAGATCAAACCGCCCAATACATGAAACACACCTTGGTACTGGTTTGTATTCTCAATGGCCATCACATCTCGGGTATCTTCGACTACACAAATCAAGCTTTGATCCCGCTTGGGTGATTGACAGGTATGACACAGTTCCAGGTCTGAGAGGTTGTGGCATACGGAACAATAACGAATGTGCTGTTTGAGGTGCGAAAGGGATTCGGTAAACCGCGTGACATCAGCTTCGGGTTGGCGGAGTAAATGCAATACTAAACGCAATGCGGACTTCTGCCCTACCCCGGGCAATCGCCCGAACTCGGCAACAGCCTGTTCCAGCAGTTTGGAAGAAAAGTTCATAGGACAAAGATAAAGGAAAATCCTAATTTTTACTTACTTTAGCGAAGGACACTAGCATAAAACATATGGCAATCATCAGAGAAGATCGATTAAGACGCGCATTTGAAAATAAAACTTGGCAGGAAATCAAGGTGAAAGATTCCTGGCAAATTTTTAAAATCATGGCCGAATTCGTGGATGGTTTCGAAAAATTAGCCAAAATTGGACCATGCGTTTCGGTTTTCGGTTCGGCTCGGACCAAACCGGATCACCCCTCCTATGAAATGGCCGTGGATGTAGCCCGCCTGCTCACCGAAAATGGCTACGGGGTGGTAACAGGCGGTGGACCGGGAATCATGGAAGCTGCGAATAAGGGTGCTCATAAAGCGGGCGGAAAATCCGTGGGGCTTTGCATACAATTGCCCATGGAGGAACAGCATAATAAATTCATCGACCGCGATAAGCTGCTGGAGTTCAACTATTTCTTTGTCCGAAAGGTGATGTTCACCAAATACTCCCAAGGATTCATCGTTCTCCCCGGTGGTTTTGGAACCCTGGATGAATTGTTTGAAGCCATGACCATGATCCAAACGGGCAAAATTGCTCGCTTCCCCATCGTATTGGTCGGGAAAAAATTCTACGGCGGATTATTTGAATGGATTCAGTCCACCATGCTGGAAGCTGGTAATATCAGTCCGGAAGACCTTCAATTGTTCCGCCTAGTGGATACGGCAGAAGAAGCGGTGGAACATATCGTCCGTTTCTACGAAAAATACTTACTCAAACCGAACTTTTAACAAACCAAAATTCTACGCTGCTTTTACCTTTCGGCTGGAGCGGATGTTTAAGTATTCCACGAGTACAGAGAAGGCCATTGCAAAATAAATGTATCCTTTGGGTATGTGTTGCTCGAAAGCCTCAGCCGTCAGGGAAACTCCGATTAAAAGGAGAAATGCCAAAGCCAGCATTTTCACCGAAGGATGTCGATTCACAAAATTACTGATGGTGGTCGCTGAGAGCATCATGACCACGACCGCAATAATCACCGCCGCGATCATCACCCCAATATCATCCACCATACCGACAGCAGTGATCACGGAATCCAAAGAAAAAACGATATCCAGGATCAATATCTGAACGATGACGCTACCGAAGGTCACAGCCTTGGTTTTGAGTTTCTTCTCCTCATCCTCCCCTTCTATTCGGTGGTGAATTTCGGTGGTACTCTTATAAATCAGGAATAGCCCTCCCAGGAGTAAAATCAGGTCTCGCCCCGATAGATTAAGATACAATTGCCAGTTGGGATGGTCAATGCCCAACCATTCCCCCAAGAACAGAAAGGTATCGGTCAAAGACATGATCCATTTAATCGAAAACAGAAGTGCCACCCGCATAAATAAGGCCAACAAAAGACCTAATTGCTGGGCTTTCTTCTGCTGATGAACGGGTAATTTTCCACTGAGAATGGATATAAATACAATGTTATCTATACCTAAGACGACTTCCAGCACGGTCAATGTGACCAAGGAAATCCAAATTTCGGGATTGGTGAACCATTCCATAGCTTTTGGAGTTTTGTGTACCTAACCAAAAGTACAGCAATAGATTTGCACCGACAAGAATTATTTTAAAACAAGAATTACTTTAAAATCTCTCGGGCGATCACCAATTTCTGAATTTCGGAAGTCCCTTCACCAATGGTGCACAATTTAGAATCCCGATAATACTTCTCCACGGGGAAATCCTTTGTATAGCCATAGCCCCCAAAAATCTGCACCGCTTCTGTGGCACAGCGCACCGCCACTTCCGAAGCATAATATTTAGCCATCGCAGAAACTTTAGTGACCTCCTGATGATTGTTTTTCAGATGTGCGGCCTGTCTGATCAATAGTTCAGCAGCTTCGATTTCGGTCGCCATGTCCGCGAGTTTAAAGGAAATCCCTTGGAAATTTGCAATAGGCTGTCCAAACTGATGTCTTTCTTTTGCATATTTAACGGCAGCCCTCAAGGCACCCTTCGCGATTCCCAGGGATAGGGCTGCGATAGAAATCCTTCCTCCATCCAACACTTTCATCGCCTGCTTAAAGCCTTCCCCCTCTACGCCCAGTAAGTTTTCCTTCGGAACACGGCAATTATCGAAAATCAATTCGGTGGTTTCCGATGCGCGCATCCCTAATTTATTTTCTTTCTTCCCGTGAGCAAAACCAGGCGTGCCTTTCTCGATCACAAGGGCTGAAATACCCTTCGAGCTTCCGGATTCACCGGTACGCACCATCACTACGGCTACATCACCCGTTTTTCCATGTGTTATCCAATTTTTCGCACCATTCACCACGTAGTGATCGCCATCTAGCACCGCAGTCGTCATCATTCGCATGGCATCTGAACCTGTATTCGCTTCCGTCAATCCCCATGCGCCGATCCATTCAGCCGTAGCCAATTTTGGAAGCCACTTCTTCTTCTGTTCGTCATTTCCGAAAGCTAAGATATGACCGGTACATAAAGAATTATGGGCAGCCAATGAAAGCCCCACTGATCCGCAGACTTGTGCCACTTCCACGATGACGTCCACATATTCCTGATAGCCCAGACCCGAACCTCCCAGCTCTTCTGGGACCAATACCCCCATTAATCCCAATTCTCCCATCGCCTTAAAGGTGTCAACTGGAAAATGTTGCGCCTCATCCCATTCCATCACATGTGGCAAAATATGTTTGTCCGCGAAATCTTTGGCCATCTGCCTGACCATTTCTCTGTTTTCATTATCCGTATGATCCACTGCCATCATGATATCTTGTACATTTAAATTTATAATAACTGAACGGTCTGCACAATCCAGGGATTAGAGACCCAACAAGCACAATAATAAGCAATTAAACTTCGATTTAAAACCAAACTAAATACTGTTCATTGTAGAATAATTTAGTTTTTGGTTCAAAAATGAACTCTTAAGCCCAAAAACCAATAATTAGTAAATCGAAAAGGTAGATTATGAAAAATGATTTTTTTGTAAAATAATATTCTACGTGGAATTTATTGAGCAGAATAAAGACAAAGGTGAGGAGTCAATAACAGAATGATTAAAAATCAACAAGGGAATATACGGGAGCACCAAAGCGCTCCAATCGCTTTTTACCTTCCAAGAAGTCTAAATTGATCACAAATGCATAACCGGCGATCTCACCTCCTGCCCTTTGAACCAATTCACTCGCCGCCACAACCGTTCCTCCGGTAGCCAATAAATCATCATGGATCAATACCCGAGTACCTTTATTCAATGCATCGGCATGAATCTCAATGGTCGCTGAACCGTACTCCAAGTCGTACGCGCAGGAAATAACATCTGCAGGAAGCTTTCCCTGTTTACGTATAGGAACAAAGGGCACTTTTAATTGCTCGGCGATCATCATTCCAAAAAGGAATCCCCTGGACTCTATGCCTGCCACTGCCGCTATCTCTTGATCGACAAATGCCCTACAAATAGCCTGAACGACGCGTTGACAAAGCTCATGATCTTTCAAAATGGGTGTAATATCTTTAAAGAGAATGCCCGGCTTGGGGAAGTCGGGCACATCCCGAATGGTGTTACTCAGTACAGTACTCAGCGATGTAGAATCCATCCCGCCAAGATGAATATTTTTGCTTAAAATTGCAAATACGGAAGCAGTTTGGACCAATTATCCTCATCAATCACCCCCAGACTCTTCAGTGCTTCCGTATCCGCGAAATCCCCGTGATGTTCTCGATAGCGAACGATGATAGACGCCAATTTGAAACCGATCAATGGATGCCTGCCCAATGTTTCTTGATCGAGTTCATTAATTCTTAATCCGTGCATTTGCTGTCTGTCTACCACCACATATTCTAACAAACCGGCCCAGCGAGCAGAATCCATCCCATAGACTTCCAGCAATTGTGCCACATCATGAAAACCGCCCAGCCGATCACGGTATCGTACTATTCTTGAGGCAAAAGCCGGTCCTATACCAGGGAGCAGCTGCAACCGAAATGAATCCACGGTGTTCAATTCCATACTTGGGATGGTCGGAGGCTGATCCTGTAAAAAGGCGCTTCGTTCTATCAGCACGCGATCTGCCGTTTGACGCCCCTCATTTTTTGGAGGAATCACCACATAATCGGCGATCCGGTCATAATCCGTTTCGCTCACAACATACAGTTTTCGAAGATCTTCCTTGTTATAGAAACGTCCGCCTTTACTGCGGTAATTATCGATGACCTGCGCCTGTCTTTCGCTGAACCCTAACCGAACCCAACCCGCTACATCCAAGGTATTCGGATCAAATTCACCATACACGACCTCTTCCTCTTTCTCCGGTGTCAAGGTAACTTCCACGCCTACGGAAGCGCGCTGTTTATTATCCTGGGGACTTACCTCCTGCCTTTCCAGCGCTGCAAGGAAGTCTACCGGAATTTCTTCAGCTCCAGGCAGAATGAGCCGGTAGGTCAAAGGAGACAACCAAGCCAACAAAATAAGAAAAAAAAGCACCTTAATCCCAGCCGCCTCCCGATGACTGAAACGAAAAAACGCCACAAATCCCCTCCACATGCTCATACTGCAAATATAGGGAAATATTTTTTCTTTATGCGAAACTTGAAGATGTAAACGAGGATTTTTCAGGGTACAACCGATGAGAAACCGGAGCAGACTAAGCTTTGGCTCAATACTTTAAACCGTCCTAAACGACAAATTCCCTATTGCACAAATGTCCGGACATCTGTGCAATAGGGAATTTGCCCAACAACACTTTTGCAATTAAAATTTCAGGGAGTGATCACTTCCTCTATTTCAGATTCCACACTTTCCAGCAATCCCTCCTCTTTGGCTTTTTCCGCTCTATTTTCACAAACCTTACAAAGTTCCGTAATGTTCTTTAACTCTCGCGCCTGAGCCACACTGCCTTCAAAAATTTCCGTAGTCACATCCCGATTGATAGTATGGCAATCCGAATAAACATGAAAACGTGTGCCGGATTTGGTCCAATAGACGTGGTTCGCACCGGTCAATTCCTCGATCCGATTGGTTTGCTCGGTGTACTCTTCTACGGA
>DASRQK010000230.1:0-3611 GCA_035645875.1 Sphingobacteriaceae bacterium
TTGGTTTGCATCGCAATCACCTGACGCTTAGTTGGATGTTTTGGCGCGACCAGATTGTATAATTTACCAGTCGACCTGTTTTTGATCATTTTTTCGACCACCGATACGATATCTTCCGCATGCACATGATTAACAGGATCATCCAGATTGGAAACCTTATACTTACTTAACTGACGATCATCGCTCATTAATCCCCCTAACCGGAGAATATTGATTTGCGGAAAATGGTTATTTAATAAACACTCGGGAAGGTTTTGGTCAATCCCGACAGCCTCTTCATCGAATTTCTTTTCCTCATTCGGATATACACTGGTCGTACTTGTAAAAAACAGTTGATTTTTAAACGGACCCATAAATTTTGACAGGTTTTCCACCTTTTTCCTTAAAAGATCGGGATCTTTATCGCGACGGGTCGATAAGGGAACAGTGATGATTACGACATCCAAACGTGCAGCCCAAGGTGCACTCTGGAAATCTGCACCAAAATCCGCCAACGTAGGATTCAAACCATCAGAATTTAACCTTTCGAATTTGTCTTCAGTCGTCGTTGTTGTGTAAATCTGATGTTCAGCCTTCCATTGATCCGCCATTTTTCTACCCAACCACCCGCAGCCGATAATCCCGATTTTTAAATTTTTCATGGTTACCATTCAGTGAAATACTTAGATAAATATGTCAAATAAGTCAAAATAGTAATTAAATTTATAAATTCGCTTAGAACCCTGCCGGATTTTGATTAATTTAGTGAAAAGAAATTGACACATGACCTTACTTTTAATTTATTTATTCTCAGCCCTTATCATTTCCTTTATTTGTTCCATCATGGAATCGGTGCTATTGTCTACGCCTATGTCTTATCTGATGGCAAGACAACAAGATGGCGATAAGACGGCAAAGCAAATGGTGAAATTAAAAACAGATATTGATAAACCGCTTTCCGCCATTTTAACCCTGAATACCGTGGCGCATACGGTAGGTGCTGCAGGGGTGGGAGCTCAAGCAAATATTGTATTTGGAGAAGCCTATTTTGGGATCGTTTCCGCTGTATTGACCTTATTAATTTTGGTTTTCACTGAAATTATCCCTAAAACCTTAGGCGCTAATTACAGTAGAGAATTGTTGGGATTCGCCACAAAATCCATTAAAGTCATGCTGGTGATCACCTATCCACTGGTGAAATTATCCTCCCTAATGACCAAAGTATTGTCCCGCGACAAAGCTGAATTCACGACCAGCCGAGAGGAGATTTCGGCGCTGGCAAGCATTGGTACGCAGGAGGGAATTTTTGAAGATAAGGAAAATAAGATCATTCAGAATCTCATTAAATTAAAGACCATTAAAGTGAAAGAGATTATGACTCCCCGCATTGTGGTGGTCGCAGCGAATGAAGAAATGACCTTGAAGGAGTTCTTGGAAAACAAAGAATTTTTACATTTTTCAAGGATACCCATTTACAAGGATAATCGAGATCAAATCACAGGATATGTTTTTAGGGAACAGGTGTTTGAAAAATTAGCTGAAGATAATTTCACACTGAAATTGAAAGATTTAAGAAGAGATATTGTGACGTTTCCAGAAACCAAAACACTTTTTTCAGCCTGGGAGGAATTGTTAGTGAAAAAAGAACACATCTCTTTAATTACGGATGAATATGGGGGTATGGATGGCATTACCACATTGGAAGATATTATTGAATCGTTATTGGGCGTGGAAATCTTGGACGAAAAAGATAAAGTAGAAGATATGCAAGAATATGCCATGAAACGGTGGCAAAATAAACAGAAGAAATATAAATTATTACAATAGCCGATCAGGATGGAGGGAATGATCATTTTATAAAAATCCTTAGACGTTCATGAAGATTCTTCACACAGCTGATTGGCATTTGGGTCAGCTTTTTCACGAATATGATCGATCCTATGAACACCAGCGGTTTTTGGACTGGTTGGTAGGCACCCTTCAAGAGGAAGGGATTGATGTTTTACTGATTAGCGGCGATGTGTTCGATTTGGCCAATCCATCCGCGGCGACTATTCGACAATTTTATACATTTCTCACCCAAGCCAGCCAGGCTTGTCCCGATCTGCAGATCGTGGTTACAGCGGGGAATCACGATTCCGCCACGCGCCTGGAGGCTCCGAAACCCTTGCTCGAATCGTCCAATATTCACATCATCGGCGTAGTGCCCAAGGATGAGCGAGGAACGATCGATCCGGAGCAGTTAATCATCCCCCTTTATCAGGAGGGCACGGTGAAAGCCTGGTGTTTGGCAGTACCATTTCTACGCATGGGCGATTATCCCAATATACCCGGAGCCGCAAATCCCTACGCAGACGGCGTGGCGGCATTGTACCACTGTCTATTCGAGGCGGCCAAAACGAAACAACAAGCGGGGCAAGCAATTATTGCGATGGGGCACCTCCATGCCCGTGGCGCCGAAATTTCCGATCTGGATCAAAGCGAGCGGCTGATTATGGGCGGCGTGGAATGCATTGCCGCATCGTCGTTTCCCACGGGGCTCGCCTACGTCGCATTAGGTCATATTCACAAGGCCCAACGGCTCGGCGGAATGGATCATATTCGGTATTCGGGGAGCCCCCTGCCCATGTCATTTTCGGAAATCCACTATAAACATCAGGTGATTACATTCAGCCTGAAAGAGGGGATGATTCAAGCATTAAAGGGGATGGAAGTGCCGGTTACCGTGCCATTGATTAAAGTTCCTCGCGTTCATCGTCCGGTAAGTGAAGCCTTACTCGCCTTGGATCAATTACCGAATGCGACCGACGAAAACCCTTCGAAAGCGCCCTATTTGCAAGTATCCGTATTGTTAGAAGCACCCGAACCGGGCCTCCGGCACAAGGTCGAACAGGCAATCGTCGGTAAGCAGGTACGTCTCGCACGTATCGATATTCGGTACCCGGAGCAGAAAAATTCTGCCGAAAGAAATGAGCCTGTTTCCCTGGATAAACTACAATCCTTAAGGCCGATTGATGTATTGACCAAAGTTTACGAATCAAAATATGCGAGCAGCGTTCCGAAGGAATTGACCGAGCTATTCAACGAAGTGGCGCAGCAGGTCAATGACGAAGAAGGAGGCGAAGCATGAAAATATTGGCTATTCGAATCAAAAACATCGCTTCGCTGGAAGGTGTTACGGAGATTGATTTTACCCAAGAGCCGCTGGTCTCTGCGGGGATTTTTGCCATTACCGGGCCGACTGGTGCAGGCAAATCCACCATCTTAGATGCCATGTGTTTGGCCCTCTATGCCCAGACACCGCGATACAGCACAGCCGAGCAACGAATCGACGTGATCGATGTGCCCGGAAGCACCATCAAGCAAAATGATGTACGCGCCCTATTGCGAGATGGCACAGCGGAGGGTTACGCAGAGGTGGATTTCCTGGCCATCGACGGGCATCATTATCGTGCGAACTGGAGTGTGCGTCGCGCACGAAATAAGGTGGACGGCAGCCTTCAACAGGCGATATCCACCCTGCGAAATTTGACGACCGGCACCGATATTGGCGGTAAAAAGACCGAGCTCCTACCTGAAATTGCCCGGCTTGTCGGACTGAATTATGAGCAATTTATCCGCTCGGTGCTGCT
>DASRQK010000231.1:0-5982 GCA_035645875.1 Sphingobacteriaceae bacterium
CGAGAAATTGGAAGAATTACTCCCCGGATATGACATGCGCTTACTGGAAGAGGGTCCTACTCGTCGCCGCATGTTACTCAATGCATTTACGGACCGAAATCCGGGTGTCATCTATTATTTTGATGGAGAAACGGGCAGGCTGCTCAAGCTGAGTGAGACCAATCCTCGGTTAAAGGAAAATGAGATGGCCGTGATGCGCCCTGTATCATTTTTCACCCGAGACAGTATTCGTATTCATGGTTATTTGACCTTACCGAATGGGGGACAACGGCAAAACTTGCCCGTGATTGTGATTCCTCATGGAGGTCCGGGAGAACGGGATGTGTGGGGTTTCAATACAGAGGTTCAATTTTTTGCTAATCGGGGTTATGCCGTTTTCCAATTGAATTTCAGAGGCTCCTCAGGCTATGGAAAAGAGTTCTGGATGGCTGGATTTAAGGAGTGGGGCGGGAAAATACAAGATGATATCGAAGATGGTGTTCGGTGGCTCATCGCTGAAAAAATAGCAGATGCAGACCGTATCGGAATTTATGGTTCCGACTTCGGCGGATATTCGGCGATGTACGGTGCCAGCTTTAATTCTGACCTGTTCGCCTGTGCAGCTTCCTATGGAGGCTTCACCAATTTGTTTACCCTGCTCAAAGAAGTGCCCCCTCATTTAAAACCTTATCTGCAGATGTACTACGAGTTTATAGGCAATCCAGAAACCGAGTCGGATCGCATTCGCTCCATGTCACCTGTCTTTCATTCGGAGAAAATCGGAATACCGGTATTGGTGGCTATAGGCGGGCGGGATAGTCGGAATAGTGTTCCCGAATCCAATCAATTCATTCGAAGTCTCAAAAAAAGAAAGATACCCACGGTCTATATTGTCCAAGAAAATGAAGGCAGGTATTTTCGGAAAGAGGAAAATCTGATCCAGTTCTACGAAGAGTTGGGCGAATTTTTCGATGCATACCTGAAGAAGTGAGGATGATGGATCCATGAAAAATACACGAGCCCCATACCGAAAAAATTACTTTCTCATTGTAGCTTTTGCTACTGTTTTGACCGCCTCTTTAGTGGTGGCACTTATTTTGGCCATTAACATGACCACCAATAAGGTGGAGTCTGAGTTTTCATCGAGAAAAGGGGAGGTGCTTGAGCATAACCTGTTGTCTTTTAATGATTTTTTTCAAAACAAGATTCCCGAAATATCATTTTATCAGGGCTATTTAGACTCGGCTACAGCCTCCATTTTGGCCGATACCATTTTAAGAAATTATCCATTTGTCGAGCAAATCATGTTCTATGATGTGATTTTGAACAATCACATGAGTTCACAGTATGGTTACTCTTATAATAACCTGATTATTTACCCGACCGGCATTTTTGAATTTAGCTTAAAATCAGACTCCGTGCAGGTACAAGCGGTCGATAGTTTGAACAAAACGGCTTTAATAAGACCGGTGGAGCAACGTTTTAAGCACAGTAGAAAGTATCATTCTTCTTTTCTATTGGATGATTTTAATCATATGGCCTATAAGTTTGCCTCATTTATAGAGCGCGTAGATACGGCCAATGTCGTATTTACGGATATTGCATTTCAGGTTTTTTATTCGGTCACTCCAGGGAAGATTTCGTACATGAATATTCCCAGAAAAGATGATTTGCGTGTGTATAAGGATTTGATGGAGGATAATTTCGCGCAAGCCAGTTCCTATGAACATGATTTGTTGACATTTTTCATTGATCAGAACCGTTTGGAGTTAGGCAATCCCGTCCCCGAGCTTTATCAGCACATTGAAATTCAACCCTTGGTTTATGACCATATTAATCTCAATCCAGATTTGCTAGTCACAGAAACCCCTATGCCAGGAGCCATGTCGGATCATAAGTTGGTATTGAGTTCGAGTTCTGCGTTTCTATCGGCCGAAATAAATAAGCGACTATATCCGGTTTTGGGTGGAATTTTGCTGATTTATCTCTTTTTGATTATGTTTGCATACCTGATATACAGGAATTTGTATATTAATAACCGCATGTATAAACTGCAGTATGATTTTATTAATAATTTGACCCATGAATTTAAGACGCCGGTCAGCGTGATCAAAATTGCAGGGAACAATATTGGGAGTGCGAAACAGCTATCTGATCAGGAAAGAACCATGTACAGCAAGATTTTAGATGTGGAATCTGACAAATTAAATAACCTGATGAATACGCTGCTATCCTTCACTCAAATCGAAAACAAGTCCATCAAGCTCAAGAAAAGCTATGTGGATTTACATGAGTTTTGTGAGCGATTCGAAGCTGCTACACGCTTAAAATTTCCTGATTTAAAATTGAGTTGGCGTGTCGATGCCCAGGAACCGATCTTCACAGATCCCGTTTTGTTAGGAAGTATTTTTCAAAATTTAACGGACAATGCCTATAAATATTCTCGAGCAGGTGAAAGAAGTTTAAAGATTCATATATTTAAAAAGAAAAAAAGCTTTATCATGACTTTCCAGGATCAAGGCATAGGCATCGCGAAAAGTGAATTGGAGCACGTGTTTAAAAAGTTTTATCGTGTACAAAGTCAATATAATCAACAGGGAAGTATTGGATTGGGTTTGGCGTTTTGTAAAGAATTAGTTAATTTTATGGGTGGATCCATTTCCGCAGAAAGTGAATTAGGTCAAGGAACAACGTTCACCATTCATTTACCTATAGAATAATGGGGCATTAAACCCTATTTAGGCAGGTGCAGATCATTTTTAATCTTGAATTATGTATAAAAATATTAAAATTGCAATTATTGAAGACGATGAGAATCTGAGGTTTTTGATTGCTCATCGTTTGGAATCAGAAGGTTTTCAGGTGGTTCAAACGGGTGACGGCGATGCCGCCGGTGCTTTGGTCAAGGATTCCAAGCCTGAAATTGTGTTGTTAGATTGGATGTTGCCGGGCAAACAAGGACCTGAAATTTGTGATATTCTACGTAAAGAGCAAGGTTATGATGGCCTCATCATTATGCTCACCGCCAAATCTCAAGATGTCGATAAGATAGATGCGTACAGCTTTGGTGTGTCGGATTATTTGACCAAGCCCTTTAACATGGATGTCTTGGTGGCGATGATTGAGAATAAAATTAAGTATTTTGTCAATAAGAACAGCGCCGAATTGTACCAATTTGGCAATACTGAGCATCATCCGAATATTCATTCATTGGTCCGTGAAGGGAAAAAGATCGAATTGACAATCCTGGAGAACCGGATTTTACTGTATTTTCTACAAAATAAGGGTCGAGTAATCAGTAGGGATGAGTTAATGCAGGTGGTGTGGGGCTATAGTTCGAATGTAAATACCCGAACCTTAGATATGCACATTGTGCGCCTACGTAAGAAAATCGAAGAAAATGCGGACAAACCTCAATTTTTACAGACGGTGCGGGGCATGGGGTATAAATTCGTGGAAGAAATAGAATAAGAAGGGTAGAATAATTTGCGTTAGTCAAAAGCGTTTACTACCTTCGTATCATTGGCAAGGCCACTCTCCGATGAGGTAAGAGTGGTCTTGTCTCTTTTTTTGACCCTATTTAGACATTTATTTAATTTATTTAGTACGATATGGCAGAGGTAACATATTATAGCCAGGAGGGTTTGGACAAACTGAAGGAAGAGTTACAATACCTGAAGACAGAGGGAAGGGCGGCAATTGCCAAAGCGATAGCAGAGGCGAGAGATAAAGGTGACCTTTCTGAGAATGCCGAATACGATGCGGCAAAGGAAGCACAAGGTATGCATGAGGCTAAAATTGCGAAATTAGAAAATACCCTGGCTTCGGCACGGGTGATCGATGAATCCACATTGGACACTTCCAAGGTTTTGGCTTTATCCATCGTGAAACTAAAGAATTTGAAAACTAAAGCCACCATGACCTACCAACTGGTTTCCGAGACAGAGGCTGACTTGAAGGCAGGTAAAATTTCGGTGAAATCACCCATTGCGCAGGGATTGTTGGGCAAATCCAAAGGAGACCGTGTCCAGATTCAGGTTCCTGCAGGAGAAATCGAACTGGAGATTATGGAAATTACCCGCGAGTAATTTAGTGATTACTCGCGAGTGCGGTGGGTAAGTGCGGTTAGTGTGCGGTTTGCGTGCGTCAAACCTGTTGAAAATCTTACTGCTCTGGAGCTGAAAACCGCGTTCCACGAATCGATGAAATAAAGCCCGCTGTATTTTCCAGCGGGTTTTTTTTACCTAATATTTTCACAAATGCGGTGCCCACGATCGCGCCATCAGCATAATTAGTTGCTTGCTGAAAAGTGTGATGATCACCGATCCCAAACCCGACAATCGTAGGGTTTTTCAAATTCATTTCTTGGATTCTTTTAAAATAGTCAGTCGTCCGATCATTGAGGGATAGTGCATTCCCGGTAATGGAAGGAGATGACAGTACATAGATGAATGCGTTTGAAAGTTGATCAATCTTCCGAATCCGCTCGGCTTCTGTATGCGGCGTAATTAAAAACACGAAATGTATACCGTATTTTTCAAAAAGTGGTTGGTAGAGTGTTTCGTATTCATACAAAGGCAGATCTGGAATAATTACCCCGTTTATCCCCACTTTTTGGCAGGATCGGCAAAAGTTTTCTACCCCGTATTGTAGAACCGGATTGATGTAACCCATCAGGTATACCGGAATATGAACTTGTGGTCTTAGCGCTTCCAATTGGCGGAACAATACCTCGAGATTCATCCCATTTTGGAGCGCAGTCATGGAGCTTTGCTGGATGACTGGACCGTCAGCGATGGGGTCTGAATAAGGAAATCCGATTTCCAGAAAATCGACACCGGTCGCTTGTAGACTCATGGCGACCGGAAGGGTGCTGTCTAATTCGGGATAGCCTGCGGTGTAATATACCGAGAGCTGACGTTTTTTATCCGGGTGTAGTGGTGTTTTAGGATTGACTTGCATGTTGTTTTTCATTAGAATCCAAAATAATCCATATAATTGCGTAGATCTTTATCGCCTCGGCCTGAAAGGCAGATCACGATGTTTTCATCTGTGCGGAATTTCATTTTCTCTAAGTAAGCCAGTGCGTGCGCACTCTCAATGGCAGGAATGATGCCTTCCAGGCGGGTGAGGAGTAAGCCCGCTTGCATGGCTTCTTCGTCGGTTACGGACACATAGCGGGCCCGGCCGGTGTGATGTAACCAAGCATGTTGCGGACCGATGCCGGGGTAGTCCAAGCCTGCGGATATGGAATAGGGTTCGATCACTTGCCCGTCATCGGTCTGCATGAGCAGGGAACGGCTGCCGTGCAGGACTCCTTCTCTGCCGAGCGCCGTTGTGGCAGCCGACCGGCCGGAATCCACGCCCTGACCGGCCGCTTCGACCGCGATCAATTCCACGCTGGGCGCATCGAGAAAGTGATAGAACATCCCCATGGCATTGCTCCCTCCGCCCACGCAAGCCAAAACGCGGTCGGGATGCTCGCGGCCGGTTTGTTCCCGTAGTTGCTTTTTAGTTTCTTCCGAAATAATAGACTGGAATCGTGCCACCATATCGGGATAGGGGTGAGGACCTACCACCGATCCAATGATGTAATGCGTGTCTTCCGGATGGCTAATCCAGTCACGTAGTGCCTCATTGGTCGCATCCTTCAATGTTTTACTGCCCGAAGTCGCCGGGATTACCTGAGCGCCCATCATTTTCATCCGCGCCACATTCGGAGCCTGTCGCTCGATATCCACTGCGCCCATGTATACCACGCACTCCAAACCTTTTAGTGCGCAAACCGTCGCCGTAGCGACTCCATGCTGCCCCGCACCAGTCTCTGCGATTATTCTTTTTTTTCCTAATTTTTCCGCCAGCAGAATCTGTCCGATGGTGTTGTTGATTTTATGGGCGCCCGTATGATTGAGATCTTCTCTTTTCAAGAAAATCGAGCTTCCATATTTATCGGACAATCTATTGGCCCTATACAACGGTGATGGCCTGCCCACATAGTCCTTC
>DASRQK010000232.1:0-3695 GCA_035645875.1 Sphingobacteriaceae bacterium
TGGAGTAACTCACCTGCACGGCCGGTTTTTCCGGGGACCGACTCAACCAATGCCACCAACCGTAAATACTCATCACTAAATAATAGAGATTTAGAAGTACTTCTGCATACAAACCCGCTCCATACAGTACATATAAAGTGATCACGATGGAGGCGATGCCGAAAGGATACAACAGCACCTTATTCGCACGGGCCAATAAAACTTGCACCACCCCAAAACCAACCCCCAATAACTCCAAAAGGGAGGTATGCTGGAGCTGAACCCAAAATTCACTCAAATAATTCCCGATTTCATTCATTTCAATGTGTCTAAATACGCATTTTAAATTTTCGGGGGTGTGTGATTTATTCCACATGGGATCTATGACAAAAAAGATCGCATGTCCTGTTCCCTACGCCGGCATTATCCGGATCAGGTGCATACAGCAGAAAAAATATAGGTTAGTTTGTTCTGCCGCATTGGGTATAATCTCAGCCCCCTAAGCACGACTTATGGAGCACCCCTACAATTATTACCGCTAAGGTAAGAGAATGATTTGGTAATGCGTTCCTAAATTAACACTTTTGTCAAAGAACGTAATCAACGCAAATACGAAAGAAATTAGATCATCATGAAATTACTCGAAGGTAAAACTGCTCTGGTTACCGGAGCTTCCAAGGGAATAGGTAGAAAAATCGCCGAAAAATTTGCCGAACATGGAGCGAACGTGGCCTTTACCTACCTTTCCTCCGTAGAAAAAGGCCAAGCGCTGGAAACGGAACTACAAGTCTACGGTACGCAAGTAAAAGGCTATCGATCCGACGCTTCCAAATTTGAAGAAGCGGAGAAACTCATCAGCGATATCGTGGCTGATTTTGGCACCATCGATATCGTAGTGAACAATGCGGGCATCACCAAAGACGGACTCCTCATGCGTATGAGTGAGGCAGACTGGGATGCCGTCATTGACATCAACCTCAAATCGGTATTCAATGTGACCAAAGCGGCCAGCAAAATCATGATGAAAAACCGCAAAGGTTCCTTTATCAATATGAGTTCAGTGGTTGGCGTGCAGGGCAATGCCGGTCAAGCAAACTATTCAGCTTCCAAATCCGGGATTATCGGTTTTTCTAAATCCATCGCCAAAGAATTGGGTTCGAGAAACATTCGGACCAATGTCATCGCACCGGGCTTTATCCGTACGGAAATGACCGATGTGTTGGATCCAAAAGTGGTCGCCGGCTGGGAGCAAAGCATTCCGCTGAAACGCGCAGGAGAACCCGAAGACGTAGCGAATGCCTGCCTCTTTTTGGCCTCTGACCTCTCCAGTTACATCAGCGGACAGGTCATTCCCGTTTGTGGCGGAATGTTATAAAAACGACCTCAAAAAATTATCGATGACGAAGTGAGGTGTCCTCTACCTCACTTCGTAGCGATGAACCGTTCGACCAAAATTCCCGGTCGCATCCATGCCTTCCACAATGATGCGATAAGTGCCAAGACCATCCGCATTATAGAAATCCAGGGTCACTTCTCCGTTTTCGTCCGTGATCACTTGAGGGTTCCAGTAAATCGTAGAACGTAAATCGTTTACATTCTTACTTTCAGGAGTGTCATATTTTGGCACATAAAAGGAATATTGCCTGACGTATCCCAATGGATTAAGGTCGACCACATTCGCTTTGGGCAGCAAGCGCTCGATTTCCGCCAAGGACATCCTAGGCCCGGCTTCTGCCGGTTTTGTGGTATAGATCGAAACCACTCCATTATTTTGATAGGTGCGGCTCACCACACCTAATTCATCCCTCAGAAAAATTTCGATTCCCTCTACTTCATGCGGTAAGATACCACCCAAAGAAACCACATCCACAGGCATGCCGTTCACAAAGAACTGAACCGGAATCCGCCCGCCCATATTGTAATCTCGACTGATGTAAAACAATTGATCCCTGGAATCATAAGTAATACCGGTCAGCATGGTTTGAAGGCAAATCAAGAGGTTATTACAGCCCTGTAAGCGTTCAGCGCTAATCTGATGATCGGCCATATTCAAGCCCGAGAGCGCCGGATATTCTTTATAAGAACGGCTCGACGTGGGGGTCGCAGTCACCTGAACCTCATCGATCAATACATCGGTCCGAAAAACCCGACGACTGTTGCTTAAATAGCGCTCCATTAAGAGGTCGATATTTAATTCTCCATCCGCCCAGTGCACATTTTCATCAATCGCCGGATACATGGTTTGATCCATGTGGATGACCATGTCCCGATAATTATCATTGCCTCGGGCGTTAATGGTTACCCGGGCAGAATCGGTAAAAATCAGTCCCGAAAAGGTGAAACGGCCCTGCGCATCGGTATAGGCATCCCGTCGAACACCGTGATCCGGAATGGACAATAATAATCCTCCGTTCTCCACGGGACGGCCATTGGTCCATCTCAACGTGCCAGACAGTTCTATCCCGTTTTCAGGCATAAAAACAATATCCGGATAGTGTTGGGCCAATAAATCCGCGTAATTAAAACGCTTATAACCCTGAGTCATCAATAAAACATCTAAAGCCTCTCGGCGATTTTCATGGGCTGAATTGAAATAATAGTTGGGCTTCTCAATATATCCTTTCAAGTGGGAAGTCAGTAAAAGATTACTCAATATCGTCGTGCTGTTATCCTCATCATAGGGGACTTTCACCTCATCGACCACAGAAATGGAATAATTTCCGGTAAAAGTAGAATCATTATTCAAAACAGTCAACTTCAAATTGACCGGGTCTTTTGCGGCGTATTGAGGCTGATCGGTGGTTAGCTGTATATCGAGCGGTTTCAATGACTCCACAAAAAAGAGCCGTTCACTCAAGGGTTCTCCTGTGGGCGAAAAAAGGGTAAGTTGGGCCAATCCCGTGGGAAAACGCTCCTTCGGCAAATTGATCAAAGCCGACTCATTCCGTAAATTGATTTGGGCGGCATAACCAATGATTCCATCCGCCTGCGCCATCACGCTAAAGGCTTGCTCTCTAAATTTCTCGACAAAACTCGGATTAGCGACCACAGCCATTTGGATTTGATCATCTAAATCTCGAACATAAACCAGGTTGATTCCCTCATTCTTCACCTCGGGGAGATCCACTTGTCGGGTTTCCCCATTCTCGAAGGTTAAATGCGCCTGATAGCGTTCTCCGGTCATGGGTAATAAATGAAACGCGCCCATTCCGGCATGTAAGGTTTCGAAGGTCGTGATCACCGTGCCTTGGCTATCCCTGACCTCTCCCTGGGCAGAAACCCCCAAACCATCTGAACCCACCACTTTGAAAGCGACTTTTTTAGCTACTTCGGCCAATAAATCCCCCCCCTCGGGGAAGAATTGCACGTCCACATCCCATAAGGCAGACCGCAGCGGTACATCTCCAACCAACAGCCCCCCAGTCGCTTGGGGATCTTGTACTGAAAAATTTAGGGTCGCATCGGCCAGGCGATCCCGATCTCGCGCCTGAATGTCCAGGGTGATATTTCCCATCGCATCCGTTTCTCCCCGTCCACTGGCCAACGCATCAAAACCGGAAACGGCTTGCCAGTTCACCCTTCGATTCGCCAGTACTTGGCCTGCCCGATTAGTAAACTGAATCTTGGCCTGGATCCGTGCATCCCTTCCTCCCCCTACTTCTTCAAATTGCATTTGGGTGTGAAGGGTGTGATTCAGCACATCCCCCAAGGGAATG
>DASRQK010000233.1:0-2496 GCA_035645875.1 Sphingobacteriaceae bacterium
CTTTATTTTAAGCTATGAGCGGGCTAAGTTACTAAATATTCAGGTTTTTTGCAGGTTAGAACTTGCCAAATCCGTTTGTATAATGTTAATTTGTGTTTTAGAAGATGCTAGATTTTTAGCTTGATAGAGATCCATAGAATGAACCCATTGAAAAGTTTGAATTACTCTTTTTTATTTCGTATATTTTTTCTGAATCTTTTTCTCTTGGCATGGATGGAAGCCCTGTCTTCTGATCCGGCCCGAATTCGCCAAGCTTATAGCGAATTTAAGCGCTTGCCACAATTAGAAAACGCATCGATTGCATTCACCGTGTTGGATGCTTCGAATGGTGATATCCTGGTTTCAGAGAATGGTCAGGTTGGGATGGCAACAGCTTCAACTTTGAAAAACATCACTGCCGCCAGTGCTTTAGAAATTTTAGGACCTGACTTTCGTTTTTCAACTACTTTGGTGAGTCGAGGAGAGATCGACGCGCAGGGTGTGTTACATGGAGATTTAGTCGTGGTAGGCTCGGGGGATCCCGCTTTGGGTAGTGATCGGTATGAAACGACTAAAGAAGCATTGATTTTGAATGCTTGGGTGCAGGCGGTTCAATCTGCTGGGATCAGAAAAATTGCCGGGAAGATTATTGCCGATGATCTTTTATGGGGGGGCTACCGGGCGCCTGATGCTTGGCCTTGGGCAGATATGGGGAATTATTATGGTGCTGGGTTTTCTTCATTGAATTGGAGGGAAAACGCCTTTGGTGTTGTTTTTCAGCCGGGAAATAAGGTGTCGGACCCGACCGAAATCGCGTCCACGACTGCTGATTTATCCTATTTGGATATTCGTAACGAGGTGGTCACCGGTGCACGCGGATCGGGAGACCAGGTTTACGCCTATGCTGCTCCATATTCCACGCATGTATTTTTTAGAGGAAGTCATGGAATTGACCTGAAAAAGACGATTCGAATGTCTATTCCAGATCCTGCTTATGATTTGGCTTATCAGTTAAATAAAGCCTTGGAAAAAGTGAATATCACAGCCGACGAAGGTATTCATACAGCCTATATGTCTGGATTGTCCGAGTCATTGCAGGATGTAGCTTCTAAAAAAACGGAACAAATTTTACATGTGCATCAATCTCCTACGCTGGCTGAATTGGTCTATTACTTCAATCAAGTCAGTATTAATTTATATGGTGAAAGTTTATTAAAAGCACTTTCTCAAGAATGGGGTGAAGGATTGAGTACCGGGTCCGCTGCACGTAAAGTAGCCGAGTATTGGTCCGAAAAATTAGGAATACCTATTGGAGCGCTCAGGATCGTCGATGGAAGTGGTCTATCGCCTAATAATCGGGTGACTACCGACGCCATGGTTAGGATTTTGGACGTTATTCAACATGAAGCTTGGTTCCCTGATTTTTACGAGAGTATTCCTACCAACAATGGTATGAAGTTAAAGAGTGGGACGATCAGCGGCGTATTGGGCTATGCCGGTTACCATACTGCCGCTGACGGTAAGAAGTATGTGGTTTCATTGTTGGTGAGCAATTATCAAGGAGGCGCTGCCGCGATGAGAAGGCAGATGTTTCGCCTGTTGGATGTATTGAAATAATGCAGAATATACGGAGCCGTGACCTTGTTTGTCGTCAAAAGACTACAAATCGATCAAGGAACCACAGAATAATCATATAAACACGAGTCGTAAGGACAAAAGAAAGTATATTTGCTTTCTTTAGTGCGTTTGAACACTATAGATGAGACTATGAAAAAAACAAACCGTAAACAGGATGCTTTGGATTACCATGCAAGTGGCAGACCTGGAAAAATTGAAGTTATACCTACTAAACCCACGAATTCTCAACGAGACTTGTCGCTGGCTTACTCGCCGGGAGTTGCAGAGCCTTGTTTAAAAATTGCTGAAAATAAGGAGGATGCCTATAAATATACGGCTAAAGGAAACTTGGTGGCGGTTATCAGTAATGGAACAGCTGTATTGGGTTTGGGGGATATTGGGCCCGAGGCCTCCAAGCCAGTAATGGAGGGCAAAGGTCTTTTATTTAAGATTTTCGCCGATATTGATGTATTCGATATTGAGCTGGACACTAAAAATGTGGACGATTTTGTACGGACCGTAAAAAGTTTAGAGCCCACTTTTGGTGGAATCAACCTGGAAGACATCAAGGCTCCAGAGTGTTTCGAAATTGAGCGGCGTCTGAAGGAGGAAATGAAAATTCCTGTGATGCACGATGATCAACATGGAACGGCGATTATCTCAGGTGCAGCTTTGATCAATGCTTGCGAATTGCAGAAAAAGAAATTAGACAAAGTGAAAATCGTGGTGAATGGGGCGGGAGCGGCAGCCATTTCCTGTACCCGGATCTACGTCGCACTGGGCGCAAAGAAGCAAAATGTGATCATGGTGGATCGGAAAGGTGTAATTCGCCAGGATCGAGCTGAGCTCGATCCGACTAAAGCCGAATTTGCTACTGATCAGGACCTGCATACCTTGGAA
>DASRQK010000234.1:0-2559 GCA_035645875.1 Sphingobacteriaceae bacterium
AAAAATGTGGACGATTTTGTACGGACCGTAAAAAGTTTAGAGCCCACTTTTGGTGGAATCAACCTGGAAGACATCAAGGCTCCAGAGTGTTTTGAAATTGAGCGACGTCTGAAGGAGGAAATGAAAATTCCAGTAATGCACGATGATCAACACGGAACGGCGATTATATCAGGTGCAGCTTTGATCAATGCCTGCGAGTTGCAGAAAAAGAAATTAGACAAAGTTAAAATTGTGGTAAATGGGGCGGGGGCAGCAGCCATTTCCTGTACCCGGATTTACGTCGCGTTAGGTGCTAAGAAGGAAAATGTGATCATGGTGGATCGGAAGGGGGTTATTCGTAAGGATCGGGCAGAGCTTGATCCGACTAAAGCCGAATTTGCTACTGATCAGGATGTTCATTCGTTGGAAGATGCCTTGAAAGGGGCAGATGTTTTCATCGGACTTTCGGCTGCGAATGTGATGAGTCCGGAGATGTTAAAGAGTATGGCGAAGAATCCAATTGTTTTTGCCATGGCTAATCCCGATCCGGAAATTGCCTATCCACTGGCGATCAAGACCCGGAAAGATGTGATTATGGCGACTGGGCGTTCTGACTTCCCTAATCAGGTGAATAATGTGCTTGGATTTCCTTACATTTTCCGTGGGGCTTTGGACGTGAGGGCTACGGCCATCAATGAAGCCATGAAAATCGCAGCAGTTCATGCGATCGCTGCATTGACCAAGGAATCTGTTCCTGAGGCGGTTTATCAAACTTACAATACACATAGTTTGAAGTTTGGGCCAGAATACATTATTCCAAAGCCGACCGATCCCCGTTTAATTACAGAGGTGGCTCCAGCGGTAGCCAAAGCGGCGATCGAATCTGGTGTCGCACGCCTGGACATCGCGGATTGGGAAAAGTATAAGGATGAGCTTAGATTACGCTTAGGTCTGGACGAACGTATCATGCGTAACTTGACCGAAGCAGCGAAAGCCAATCCAAAAAGAGTGGTCTTCGCTGAGGCGGATCAATACAAGGTGCTCCGAGCCGCCCAAATCGTTAAAGAGGACGGAATCGCAACACCGATTTTACTTGGAAACAAGAAAAAAATTCAGAAATTGATCGAGGATAACATGCTGGAATTGGATCAAGTAGAAATTATCGATCCGGTGGATGAGCTTGATTCTGAGCGTTCACGCAAATACATTGAGCATTTATATGCAAAACGTCAAAGAAAGGGAATGACTCCATTGCAGGCGCGCAAATCTCTGATGGATCGTAACTACTTTGGTGCGTCTATGGTCCAATTCGGTGAAGCAGATACCATGATTTCCGGATTGACCAAAAATTACGGAACGACCATTCGACCCGCTTTACATGTGATCGGCACCCAGCCTGGTAGTAGGCTGGCTGGAATGTACATGCTATTGACATCGAAAGGGCCGGTCTTCTTTGGAGATACCACGGTCAATGCGGATCCCACCGCGGAGGAATTAGTGGATATTACTATTTTACTTCATAATGCCGTGAAGAAAATGGGCGTAAACCCGCGAATTGCGCTCCTTTCCTATTCGAACTTTGGATCTAACGATGGAACAGTACCGGTGAAAGTCAGGGAAGCGATTAAAATATTGCACGAGAAATATCCAGAAGTGTTGGTAGATGGCGAGATGCAAGGAAATTTTGCGGTAAATAATGAGTTATTGAGCGCAAATTTTCCATTTAGCAAATTGGCTGGATCGTCGGCGAATGTATTGGTATTCCCTAATTTGGAATCAGGCAATATTGCTTATAAATTGATTCAGGAATTGGGTAATTCTGAAGCCGTGGGGCCGGTTCTATTGGGTATGAATAAACCCGTTCACGTGCTTCAACTGGATAGTTCTGTGCGTGAAATCGTGAATATGACGACCATCGCAGTTGTCGATGTGCCGGTTGAACAATCGTCGAAAAAATCCAAATTAATTAAGAAAGGGAAATAGATAAATGTACGAGTACCTTTCTGGATCTTTTGTCAATAAAGCGCCCACGCATGTTGTTATCGATGTGCGTGGGATCGGTTATTTTGTGCACATCTCCTTGAATACATTTACAGACATCAAGGACAGGGATTCGGGTACCTTATACATCAGTTTTCAGGTTCGAGAAGATGCACATACCCTCTACGGATTCGCTACTGAACAGGAACGACAGCTTTTTGAGAACTTAATATCAGTTTCCGGAATTGGTCCGGGAACCGGCAGAATGATATTGTCTTCCTTATCGGTCGAAGAAGTGCAATCAGCGATCGTGACGGGGAATGTGGCTGTGCTGAAATCGATCAAGGGAATTGGTCCGAAAACGGCACAACGGGTCATTCTGGAACTACAGGATAAATTAAGTAAGTTATCCGGTGGTGTCGCAGGATCTGTGGGACCGGGGGTCAATACGGCATTGGAAGAGGCGGCCACTGCATTGGTCCTGTTGGGTTTTTCTAAAAATCAAGTCGATAAATGTTTAGGAAATATCGTAAAGGATTCTCCGGGATTGAATGTTGAAGGTTTAATCAAGGAATCCTTAAAACGATTGTGATCTAATTG
>DASRQK010000235.1:0-2654 GCA_035645875.1 Sphingobacteriaceae bacterium
CGGGCACAATGCGGTCCATCACTTTTTTGATTTTTGTCAGTTCATTCATCAGCGCCACCTTATTATGCAGTCTACCTGCCGTGTCGATAATAGCGACATCGTCGCCGTTGGCCACAGCAGATTGAACGGTGTCAAAAGCCACCGAAGCCGGATCGGCTCCCATGCCTTGAGAAACGACACGAACACCGACGCGCTCGCCCCAAAGTTTGATTTGATCCACCGCTGCAGCACGAAACGTATCCGCAGCACCCAGAACCACTTGGTTGCCGGCCGCTTTCAGTTGATGCGCAAGCTTCCCAATCGTGGTGGTTTTACCCACACCATTGACCCCCACCACCATGATCACATAAGGCTTATGATCTCCATACTCGAAATGTTCGAAGTCTGAGCTGTTGTTTTCGGCCAGTAGCGCTTGAATCTCCTCCCGAAGGATCTGATTCAGTTCGGAAGCATTCAGGTACTTGTCCCGAGCGACCCGCTCTTCTATGCGGTCAATGATTTTCAAGGTAGTGGTCACCCCGACGTCCGAGGTCACTAAGATCTCCTCCAATTCATCCAATACCTCCTCGTCTACGGTAGTTTTACCCACCACAGCCTTGGTGATCTTGGAGAAAAAGTCGGATTTAGTCTTCTCCAAACCCTTATCCAATGCCTCCTGCTCGGCAGGAGTTGTTGTTTTCTTCTTAAAAAAACCGAATAGTCCCATATGCTATATCGCTGCCCTCCCCCTTTGGCGAAGTCCGAAAGGCTCGGGCAATTCGGGTAAAAATAACAAAAATATGCTCAAAAAAAAAGCCCTTTCGGATAGACCGAAATGGCTCTTTATAGCTTCATCAAAAAACGTGACTAAACGTTCTCTTCAACCATTTCTTTCGCTGCTTCCACAGCTTCCTTGATTTGATCGTTATGAGCAATCAGCTCTTTGAATGTATAAGCACCAGTTTTAGGAGATTTTACCGCAGTAATAACTTTGGTGTAATCTTTACCTTTTCCGGACTTCAACGACGCAACTGCTTTTTTTGCCATGTCTTCTAAAAATTATTTAATTTCTTTATGAACCGTCACTTTGCGCAATACAGGATTGAATTTCTTCATTTCCAAACGCTCAGCGGTGTTTTTCTTGTTCTTTGTCGTGATATAACGGGACATACCGGGCATACCACTTTCTTTATGCTCTGTGCACTCCAGGATGACCTGAACTCTGTTACCTTTCTTTGCCATTTTAACTAAAATTTAATGGTGAACCCTGATTAGATACGACCTTTTTCAATAAACCGATCGATGACAGCCGTAATTCCCAGCTTGTTAATGGTTTTGATGGCTGAAGTGCTTACTTTCAACGTAATCCAACGATCTTCTTCTGGTATATAGAATCTTTTGGTCTGCAGGTTTGGATAGAACTTACGTTTCGTCTTCCTATTGGAATTCGATACGTTATATCCGTTCATCGCAGTCTTACCGGTTAAATCACAAATTCTTGACATGATGCTATTTATTAATATCCTACTATTTGTCTTTTCTCAAAGAGTCTGCAAATATCAGAAATTATTTTCGATTATCCAATACAAATAAAAAGATAATTTTCAGATTACCAATTATTACGCGCCCGACTCTTATTCCCTTCGGTGATCTGTCGAATAAAATTGCCCCAGGCGAATGGACTCAGCAACGGATTAGCCATCCGTTGATTGATTGCCTGATTCGATAGGTTGATGTGGTTTTGGTTCACATTAAAAGACCGCATCTCAGCTCCATCCCTCGGCGTAACCGCAGCCATCGCACTCAGTGATTCAGGAGACAGGTTTCGTCTCGCCACTGCGATGTCATCATCAGCGATCTCCAATGACATAAAAGCGAGATTAAATTCATCCACACTGGCCCAGGGATAAGGCTCTACAACCTCCAATTCGATCACATCCGTGACCATTCGAATATCAGCGGTATACTTACTCCCATCCACACGCGGAATCACAAAGGTAACCGGTGCATAACCCATGGATGTAAAGGTAATGGTATCTCCTTCATGCGCCACAAATGAAAAATAACCCTGATGATTGGCTGCAAAAACCTGAGAGCGGTAAGATTGATTGGTAACGGTCACATACGGAACAATGGCATCCGAATTTACGTGGCGGATCACGCCACTAAACTGGACCAGCTTCTTTTGTTGGGCATCAGCCTCCTGCCAAACTCCCGAAAGGAGCAGGATCAAAGACAAAAAAGCAATGTTCACGGACTTCATAACACAAATCTACACAAATTTCAGCGAAACAGGCCGTTAAATTGTGTTAAAACGGGCCTAATCGCAGCATACGCGGATCGAGGCAAAGGGACCACCGATTAGCGGGAAGGCATGGTCGCGTTCGGATCGTTGATATCCGTAATGTTGATGGCTTCTACAGCGAGAATTTCAGGCACCGCCTTCTTGATGGCCTGCTCCAAGCCCGCTCTAAATGTCATGATACTCATGGCGCAAGAAGCACAAGACCCCAACAGACGTAGTTTTACCACGTTCTCAGGTGTAATTTCATCGATACGAACGTCTCCCCCGTCAGCTTCCAGGTATGGCCGAATGGTGTCCAATGCCTGCTCTACTCTTTCCATTAAACTCATATCAACTGTATTTAAATCAGGGAGTAAAGGTAAGCATTTTT
>DASRQK010000236.1:0-2981 GCA_035645875.1 Sphingobacteriaceae bacterium
GTGATTTATCCTGGACGCAACGTTTTGGTGCAGTCGCTCCTTTTTTACAGTTGGACTTAAGGTTACTGTGGCGTAATAAACGTGCCCGTTCCGTCTTATCCCTTTCGTCAGTTTTCATCCTCTATGGCCTGTTATTCTATCCAAATCCCGCGTTTTCCGACTCGACCATCCTGGTACTGGCTGGAATTTTTATAACTGGTGTATTTGTGATGAACTTTGGACAGTTTATCCCCGCCTGGGACGGTAGTTATTTCTCCTTGCTGATGTCCCAAGCTATACCCTTACGTTTGTACCTTGAATCCAAGGTGATTTTGCTATACATGTCGGTGGGAATTGTATCCATCCTCAGCGTAGCCTATGTGTATTTCGGGTGGAATATTTTGGCCATTAATTTGGCCTGCGCCCTTTATAATGTGGGGGTTAATGTTCCGCTGGTCTTGTATTTTGGGTCCTATAGCAAGAAAAAAATCGAATTGGATCGGGGTCAATTTTTTAATTATCAAGGCACGGGTGCGGCCCAATGGATCGTGGGTATTCCATTGATTTTCGGGCCCACGATTATTTGGGGTGTGACTAAAGTTCTAAGTGATCAATGGATCGCATCGCTGATTCTGGCTCTGGTTGGACTGATGGGATTGTTCCTAAAAGGCATAATTATGAGGAAGATCGAAGCGGGGTATCGGGCGCGCAAACATGTGATGTTAGAAGGGTTTAAGCAGGATAGTTAGGCTTGAATAAAAAGATAGGCTTGAATTATAAGATCAAAAATAGTGTGTAACTATGATACATATTGAAAAACTCAGTAAGCATTACGGGCAGAAGGTGGTACTGGATATTCCTGAATTAGAAATTGGTCGGGGCTCGTGTATTGGGCTGGTAGGAAACAATGGAGCGGGCAAAACAACGCTGTTTAGTTTGATGTTGGACTTGATACGCCCCACTACTGGTAGGGTGCTTATTAGCGAGCATTTGGTGAGTGAAAGTGAATTGTGGAAGAACATGACCGCGTCTTTTATCGATGAAAGTTTTTTGATCGGTTATTTGACGCCTGAGGAGTATTTTTATTTTATCGGCGATCTGCGGGGAGCGAACAAAGCCACGGTGGATACATTTTTAGCGGATTATCAGGAGTTTTTCAACGATGAAATTTTGAATAGCCGTAAATACCTTCGTGATTTTTCCAAAGGTAACCAAAAAAAAGTCGGATTGGTCGCGTCGCTAATCGGTGATCCCGAACTCATTATTTGGGATGAGCCCTTCGCGAATTTGGATCCGAGTACACAGATTCGTCTGAAGAACATTATTAATAGACTGAATGCGCCTAAGGATAAAACCATCCTCATTTCCAGCCATGATCTTTCACATACCGTGGAGGTTTCCGATCGAATTATCGTTCTGGAAAAGGGCGCGCTGGTCCGGGATATTGAGTCTACACCGGATACCTTGAAAGAGTTGGAGCAGTTTTTTCAGGTTTAGTGCAACACAACTACTCGTATGGTGCTTCTTATTCATCCCTCAGACTATCTACCGGATTGGTCAATGCAGCCCGAATCGCCTGCCAACTGACGGTTAGCAGGGCGATGATCAAGGCTAGCAGACCGGCAGAGGCAAACACCCACCAGGTCAGTTCTGTTCGGTAAGCAAAATTTGCTAACCAATTATTCATGGTCCACCAAGATAGAGGCATGGCAATTAAAATGGCTATGATGATCAACTTTAAGAAGTCCTTCGATATTAAGGTAATGATTCCTTGAACCGATGCTCCCAAAACTTTTCTGACACCAATCTCTTTGACTCGTTGTTCGACCATAAATGTCGTTAATCCAAAAAGTCCCAGACATGCAATGATAATGGCCAAAATGGAAAATATCATGGAAACGCGACCTACGCGCTGTTCAGTGTGGTACATGGCATCAAAGGATTCGTCTAAAAAATGATAGGAGAAAGGAAGTTCTGTGGACATCGCCGCCCACCTTTGTTCGATTTGTCCCATCAGCCCCTGTAAGTCGGTGCTGGATATTTTGAAGGCTACTGATCCTTGATTATTTCCCAGTCTCATACAAAGTGGACCGATGTGGTGGCGCAAGGATTCAAAATGGAAATTTTCTATGACGCCGATTATTGTATAAGTAGAAATACTTCCATCGATATTGGGCATAAATAAATTATGACCCAAGGGGTTTTCCAAGCCCATCATTCGAGCTGCGGTTTCATTGATCAACATTCCGGTGGAGTCTTGCCCAAATTCTCGAGCAAAATTTCTTCCTTCCTGTAGTTGAATCCCCAATGTAGGAATGTAATCATAATCTATGTTCCAAATTTGGGCATTAAATATTTTTTCCTCGGACAGTGCCGCATCCGTAGAAATGGCGTAATCACTACGTGAGGAATTGGAAACAGGAAGATAAGAGGCGAAGGACGAGGAGGTAATACCGGTCAAATCAGTAACACGCTGACGAAAAATTTCTGCTCCATTTGGAAGCATATTCGTGTTTCGGATGACCACTACTTGATCCTTATCAAAGCCTACCTCCTTATTCTGTATATAATCTAATTGTCTAAAAATAACCATGGTTCCAATTATCAATATAATGGAGGTCAGGAATTGGAATACTACTAAGCTACTTCTAAATTTATCTTTACGAAATCCTCCTCCGATCTTGCTTTTTAAAATTTGCAAAGGCTTAAACTCTGCGATGACTAAAGCTGGATACAGTCCTGCCAATATGCCGACCACTATAGACAAGGTCAGAAGTGAAATAATGGTAACCGGCTGAAACAATGCTGACAAGGGAATTTGTTTTCCTGAAATGCTGTTAAATCCTTCTAATGAAATGATCACTATCAACAAGGCGATAAAAAGACTAAGAACTGTGGTCAAACAGGATTCGGTCAAAAACTGGCTAATTAAAGCTTTTTTTTCGGTCCCAAGGATTTTTCGTATGCTTACTTCCTTGGCACGGGACAATGATCTGGCGGTA
>DASRQK010000237.1:0-2306 GCA_035645875.1 Sphingobacteriaceae bacterium
GGACCGGTTTCCACTCCGGAAACGAAGACTTTTGGGTGTTCGACCAAATGGTCCTGGAAAAATGAATGGATTCAAGCCGAAAAAGAAAGGTGGAGTCAGGAACCAGTTAGTTTGCTCGAACTTGAGTTAAAGGATGTGGAGACGCTTAGACAAAACGATAGCGAAAAATGGCGTCTGATTAATGTATGGGCCACCTGGTGCGGACCATGTCTTATAGAATTTCCCGAGTTTGTGGATATCAACCGAATGTATCGAAATCGGAAATTTGAGTTTGTGAGCATTTCCACCGACAAATTAGGACAACGAGATAAAGCACTGGAATTGCTGGAAGGTTTTGAAGCTTCCGGCACCAATTATCGTTTTGCAGGTGATAATATTTACGAGTTAATCGAAGCAATCGACCCCGATTGGCAGGGTGCGCTGCCCTATACCCTATTGATCGAACCGGGAGGTCAGATTATTTATAAGACGCAGGGCATGATAAATCCTCTGGAATTAAAAACCACCATCGTCAATTCATTAGGCAGATTTTATGCGGACGATTAAGAAGGATCTGGACTTGTTTCGATCTACTTGCAAGAAATTCATTTGGGCGTAAAACCTTTTAGACAAAAAAAAACCAAACTCCATTTTGATCGGAGAATGTTCACTCTGTTAATAAGAAGGTTTCGATATAAGCCCGGGCAAATTTAAGATGCTTATTAATCGGTCAATAAACAGTCTTACATGATACATCATATATCTGTATAACCGACACTGAAAAGTCGGTCCCTCTGTAAATGATATTATTATTAAGTGTCCCGGGCACTTGATAGAAAATCAACTACTTGAAAAAAAATACCTCGTTTCTGGGTACCGTTAAGAGTTCTGATGGTTAACCAAAAACGAGGTATCTGGAAAGGATTCTGAATATTGAATCCTGTTTGATTAGTTATAATATTTCATCCACTTAATTTCGTTCATGACTTTGTGCGCCACGCGACGCCCCAGATCCATCCCTGCTTCGGAATCCATTCGGAAGTGGACACCAATAGGCAATCTTGAATATGCGTTCTCCTCGGCCATATCCCTAAAGCTCTTAAATCGACGAGGCATTCCCAAAAATTCTGTTCGACCCTTGTGCGAATTGTCGACCATTTCGTAGTAATGTCCCATGCTAAAGGTCAGTACCTCAGCAGCTGCCGCGCCAAAAGTCGCGTGACCCGAAGGATAGGTAGGAAATTCGGATGTAAAGTATCGGCCTGTTCCGTCTGGACACATGATCGTATTCCAATCGGTATCACCAAAGACAGAATGAATGTAATCGACCGGGCGAAGGATATTATATCGATACTTTTCACCCCAGGATCTTACCCCTGCATCGTGTAAGGCCATCCCCAATTTGGCATAGAGGGGAAGCATGACATCCATTGATTGGGGATTGTGCTGAAATAATTGATTGGTGATGGTTAACCATCGGCCAACCGGAGAGAAAGTCAATGTAGGACAGTCATCACTCCAAAATTCAGCGATCCATTTGTCTTCATATAAATTTCCTTTCTTGATTTCATTCACCAGATTGTACGTTTCCAATGCTTCTTTGTACAAAGCTGAATTGGGATTCTCACTGTATGGCAATGGATCTTTCACGCGATCGGACTTGGAAGCCACAAAAGTTCGTACATCACCCCAGTAAGGACACATCGCCGCCAGATAATCCGGATATGTCGGTGACCATTTCCCTTTACCTCCTGGTGGGATATAATTAGGATCATATACGCGCAAATATGCCTCATGACCTACTTTGTCGGTTTTTGACCAGGCAAAGACGGCATCTGCTACGGATTTTCCGTAAGCCTTCGAGCGAAACCTCACATTAGCATTGACTCCTTGGTTCAGCCGTGAATACAGGCGATTGGCCAAATGGTCCATTTTCGCTTGTAGATTCGCCGGTGCGATTGGGAAGAAATGATCGAAGGATGTTTCCAGTGCTGAATTGAGTACGATTTCCCAATCGTATTCCAGCTTACTGTCGTGCTTTGGAATGTTTAAACCGGGAAATTGGCGAGCTATTGAGGCATAAGTATCTGAATAGCCAGGGATTACAGCCTCATAAGCGGTCAAGGTAATATAGCCGAGACTTCGTCCAGAAATCACGACCCGATACCCGGGGGTAAACCGCTCCAATTCCGGAAATAATTTATACCACTCCAGCGCAACATCCCCGTTCAATTGCAAATGGGAATAATCCACATCGTTGTTTACCGGGATTTGAGGGTCAGGTGTACAACTGAACATCAGCATAAATGCCAGAGCGGTCATTATCC
>DASRQK010000238.1:0-21695 GCA_035645875.1 Sphingobacteriaceae bacterium
ATAAAGATCTCTACCTTGTAACTCCAGCGCCGTGTATGGTTTCACGCTGGCGATGGTCGGCACATTAGAAGATATCATAAAGGTCGGCATCATCTCGACTATACCACCAATCAGAATGACGATCAGGGAAATCACCATAAACAAGGCAGGTTTACGCTCCAATCGACGGTGTTTAGAACGCTCGATCACTTTAAGAGGTTCCAATGCCGGAGCTTCGGCAGGTTCATTCGCTTGAAGCGTCCCTTTCCTCATGGTTTTCACCAAGTTTACGGTCATCAAAATCACACCCGCCAGGTACAATGCTCCACCGACCGCACGCATCATGTGCATGGGAAGGATTTCAAGGGTGGTAGCCAAGAAATTAGGGTAGGCCAACGTGCCCTCTGGCGTAAACTCTTTCCACATTAAACCTTGAACCACTGCCGCCCAATACATGGGAATCGCATAGAATAAGATCCCCAAAGTCCCTACCCAGAAGTGAATAGAAGCCCATTTGACGGAATAGAGTTTTGTTTTATAAATCCTCGGGATCAACCAGTACAATATCGCAAAGGTCATAAATCCGTTCCAGCCCAATGCGCCCACGTGCACGTGTGCGACGATCCAGTCTGTGAAGTGAGCGATCGCATTCACTTGCTTCAAGGACAACATGGGGCCTTCAAACGTGGCCATTCCGTAGGCGGTCAAGGCGACAACCATAAACTTCAAGGTCGGATCGGTACGCACTTTATCCCAAGCACCACGCAGGGTCAATAGTCCATTGATCATACCTCCCCAACTCGGCGCGATCAACATGATGGAGAAGACGACACCCAAGGATTGAACCCAATCCGGCAAAGAGGTATACAATAAGTGGTGAGGCCCGGCCCAGATATAGATGAAAATGAGGGACCAGAAGTGCAAAATACTCAGTTTATAGGAGTAAATGGGACGATTAGCCATCTTGGGCAGGAAGTAGTACATCATCCCCAAAAATGGTGTAGTTAAAAAGAATGCCACCGCATTATGACCGTACCACCATTGAACCAAGGCGTCCTGAACACCGGCGTAAATGTAGTAGCTTTTGAAAGCCGATACCGGAATTTGGAAGGAGTTCACAATGTACAATACCGCAATGGTCACAAAGGTAGCGATGTAAAACCAGACCGCGACATACATGTGCCTTTCACGACGCTTCACAATGGTTCCGAACATGTTAATCCCGAAAACGACCCAAATCAGTACGACCGCGATGTCAATCGGCCACTCCAACTCCGCATATTCGTGCGAACTGGTGAAGCCCAAAGGCAGGGTGATGGCTGCTGCCAGAATGATAATTTGCCATCCCCAGAAATGGATCTTGCTCAGTGCGTCACTGAACATGCGGGTTTTCAGCACGCGCTGCATGGAGTAATAAACCCCCATGAAAATGGCATTTCCGACGAAAGCAAAGATGACGGCATTGGTATGCACCGGCCGAATCCTTCCAAACGTCGTGTATTGTAATTCAAAATTGAAAACAGGCCATACCAACTGTAAGGCGATAAGGAGTCCGACCGACATACCTACGAGACCCCATACAATGGTGGCGATTCCAAAATCTCGTACGATTTTGTTATCGTAATTGAACTGCTCTAATTGCATCATGTTGATTATTTTTTTTCTGGTTGTAAAAGTACGGTCATTGAAATGTCATATGAATGACATGAATTCCCAAAAATAGTAATGTTTGTCACATTTTCATATAAAATCCTCAAAAGATTCAAAATCTTATCGCTCATGTGATCCGAGTCACTTTATTATCATTTCTCCGACTGGTTCTCTTGCATTTTTTACGTATGTTTGTGTTAGATAAATGTTATGCAAAAACTAACGCTTACACAGAGACAATTACAAAAGTTATCTCCTCAGCAGATTCAGTTTATCAAACTTCTGCAGGTGCCGACGGCATCCTTGGATGCCCGGATCAAGGAAGAGTTGGAGGAAAACCCTGCCTTGGAGGATATGAGTCTGACTAATATGAATGATCCCGTGGAAGAATATCCGGATCGGGATCCCGACGAAAAGGAATATAAAGAAGAGGAAAACACGCAGGAAAGTGATGAATTCAATGTAGACGACTACCTGCAATCGGACGATTTGAATGATTATAGTGGCGGAGGAAGCTACGGCGGCGATGACGAAGATGATCGAAAAGAAATCCCCATAGCGGTTCAAAGTTCATTCTATGAGGGATTGGAACAACAACTTGGGCTGATCGTACTGAATGAGCGGGAATATTTGATCGGAAAACAGCTCATAGGGAGCCTGGATGACGACGGGTATCTGAGGCGTCCGATCGAATCCTTGATCGACGATTTGGCTTTCTCACAAAATGTCATGGCCGAAGAGGAAGAGGTGCTGGATATGCTGAAAGTGATCCAAAACTTCGAACCCGCGGGTATTGGTGCCAGAGATCTTCAAGAATGTTTATTGATCCAACTTCGCAAGAAGGATCAGGAGAATCCGGCCATTAAAAAAGCGATTTATATCATCGAAAATCACTTAGAGGCGTTCACTAAGAAGCATTACGATAAACTGGAACGCGCGATGGAAATTAGTTCGGAAGAATTAAAAGAAGTGATCAATGAGATCCTCAAGCTGAACCCTAAACCGGGCGATTCGGGAGCTGTAGCGGGCAAACAACTGCATGTGATCCCTGATTTTCACATCAGCAACCAGGATGGTTTCCTGCAATTGACCCTAAATTCTCGAAATGCACCCGAACTGCGGGTGAGTCGATCCTATATGGAAATGTTCGATCATTATGATAAATCCGAGCAGAAGGATAAAAAAATGAAAGAGGCGGTCCAATTCGTTAAGCAAAAACTGGATTCGGCAAAATGGTTTATCGATGCCATCAAGCAAAGACAGCAAACGCTGCTGAAAACTATGAGTGCGATCATGAATTATCAGAAGGAGTATTTCCTGACCGGGGATGAACGAATGCTGAAACCCATGATTCTAAAAGACATTGCAGACCGAATCGACATGGACATCTCGACGGTTTCCAGGGTGGCTAATTCCAAATATGTTCAAACCGAATTCGGAACATTCCTTCTAAAATCGTTCTTTTCCGAAGCCATACAAACCGATAGCGGCGAGGAAGTCTCCAACAAGGAAGTGAAAAAAATATTGGAAGAATGCATTGCCAATGAAGACAAGAGAAAGCCGCTGGCAGATGAAAAATTGACAGAAATACTGAAGGAGAAAGGCTATTCCATCGCTCGAAGAACAGTCGCCAAGTATCGGGAAGCCATGAATATACCGGTGGCCCGACTGCGGAAACAATTATAAAACAGCGTGTGTATATGAAAAGAAGACTGCATTTTATCTTGTTCTTTTTATTGGTGGGTGCTGGTCTGCCTGCAACGGCTCAAGTGGAACGAGATGATCGCGCAACCATTTTGAACTTTAAAGGCATACAATATACCAGCGATGACTCTACGTTCTATGTGAACTTCCGTTTTCGCATGCAGAGTCGCTTAAAATATACATCGGTTTCAGCCAATGACTTTTCCGTGGATGAATTCGAAGCCCGGGTGAGGAGGCTTCGACTGCGGATGGACGGTTACTTATATAACCCCCGACTTTCCTACAGCATTCAGCTTGCATTTACACGAGGAGATCAGGATATAGACGACACCGGTGTGGCGAATATTGTACGGGATGCCGTGGTGTTTTATGATTTTTCAGACAAATTTTACATTTCCTTCGGCCTGAACAAATTACCCGGGAACCGCCAACGGGTGACCTCATCGGGGTCCCAGCAATTCGCAGATCGCTCCTTGGTGAACAGTACGTTTAACGTGGATCGGGATTTTGGGATCAAAGCCTATTATTCCGATCAAATCGCTTCAGTACCGATTAATCTGGCCGCTGCGATCACCACCGGTGAAGGTCGCGTCGCCAACAGTACAGACGGAGGACTGGCTTATACCGGCCGAGCCGAATTTTTGCCCCTGGGTGAGTTTACCAATGGAGGCGATTATTCAGAGGGTGATTTGGAGATAGAACCTACACCGAAACTCTCATTAGGCGGTGGCTATAGCTATAACGAACGCGCCACGCGCACACGCGGGCAAACGGGGAAGTACCTGCATGCGCCATTGACCCTAAAAACCACCTTCTTCGATGCCATCCTTAAATATCGGGGATGGGCCTATCAGGCAGAATACATGCGAATGGACACCGATGATCCCATTACCCGTAACAGCGAAGGGGAAATCGCCTACGCTTTTAAAGGACAGGGATTGAATCAACAATTGAGTTATTTAATCAGTGATCGGGAGGGCTATGAAGTGGCTGCCCGCTATACCTGGATCGAGCCGCATCAGGATCTGGCCGCCCTCCGCCAAACCCAGGAAGTCGTGGAACTGGGCATCACGCGTTATTTTAGAGCGCATCGTTTAAAGTTACAATTGAATGGTCAATACATGGCTCACGAAGGCAATTTTTCAAGGCATCAAGCCGGAAATCATTGGGGAGCGGTTTTTCAAATTGAATTAGGTATATAGTGTAGGAGCAAGGACGAAAGGAACAAGGACTAATGAAGCAAGGACTAAGCACGTATAGATGAAGTATTTTTTGATCGCAGGAGAGACATCGGGAGATGTGCACGGAGCCAATCTGATCAAACAACTTAAGATGGCCGATCAGGAGGCAAAATTTAGATTTGTGGGCGGGGATGCCATGCAGGATGCTGCCGACCAAAGTGCACTATTGCATACTTCTGAGATGTCATTTATGGGCTTCATGGAGGTTTTAGCCAATGTGCGAACCATCAGCAAAAACCTGAAAAAGGTTCGAAGACACCTATTGGCCGAAAAACCAGATGCAGTGATCCTGATAGACTTCCCGGGATTTAACATGCGGATGGCTTCCTTTGCTAAAAAGCACGGCATTCGGGTGTTGTATTATATTTCGCCAAAAATTTGGGCTTGGAACCAAAAAAGGGTTCATAAAATCAAGAGGGTGGTGGATCGCATGTATTGCATTTTGCCATTTGAAGTGGACTTCTATCAGCGATTCGACATGGAGGTGGAATATGTGGGCAATCCCCTACTGGATTCCATTGCAGATCATGAACCGAATCGAGCTTTCTTGAAAGAGAAAGGGTTGGATCATCGGCCCATCATCGCCTTACTACCGGGAAGCCGGGAAATGGAAATCAAAAAACTACTGCCGGTCATGTCCAGCCTGCGATTGCTTTTTCCTGCGCATCAGTTAGTCGTAGCTGGTGCTCCGAATTTGACCCACGAATTTTACAGGGAGCAAATGAAGGGAATGGATTTGCCTGTAGTTTACCATGCCACCTACGACCTTTTATTGCATGCGGAGGCGGCTGTGGTCACCAGCGGAACGGCTACGCTGGAAGCCGCTCTGCTAAATGTACCGCAGGTGGTCGTATACAAGGCGCATCCCATTACCGTGAAATTAGCCGAAAGCCTGATAAAAGTGCGCTTTATTTCCTTGGTCAATCTCATTACAGGTATGTTATCGGTTCGGGAATTGATCCAAAAGGAATGCACCCCTGACCTCATCGCTGACGAGCTACACCTGTTGATCAATAATCGAGAATATCGGGACAATATCTTGGAAAATTACAGCCTTCTGCGAGGCAAAATCGGAGGACCGGGGGCTTCCAAACGCACGGCTGAATCCATGGTGGCTTATCTAAAAATGGCGCAATAACAGCATTAGGAAATCAGGTAAAATTTTAGTATCTTTGCAGGCTTAATTATGCGGTTAGCAGACCGCTTTTGAAGGATTGATCAATAAATTTTTGATAAAAACAATACTATGAAATTATCCCAGTTTAAATTTAATCTACCTGAATCCCTGATCGCATATGAGCCCGTGGAAAATCGTGATGAATCTAGGCTTATGGTATTGCATAAGGATACGGGTAAAATCGAACATAAGATTTTTAAGGATATTCTGGATTATTTCGATGAAAAAGATCTCCTCATTCTAAACAACACCAAGGTTTTTCCTGCGCGACTTTTTGGAAACAAGGAAAAAACTGGAGCGACCATCGAGGTATTCCTGCTGAGGGAGCTTAGCCCGGAAATGCGCCTTTGGGATGTGTTAGTAGATCCAGCACGTAAAATCCGTGTAGGCAATAAACTCTATTTTGGGGAAGATGATCTGTTGGTGGCGGAAGTCGTGGATAACACCACTTCACGGGGTCGTACGATTCGTTTCCTGTTCGATGGTACGGATGAGGAGTTCCGCAAAAACATTGAAGTACTGGGTGAGACTCCCCTACCTAAATATATTAAACGTAAGGCAGTTCCGGAGGATAAATTCCGTTATCAAACCATTTTCGCTAAAAATGAAGGCGCCGTGGCTGCACCGACAGCAGGATTGCACTTTAGCCGGGCTTTGATGAAAAGGTTGGAGCTGAAAGGGGTGGACTTTGCAGAAATTACCTTACACATCGGTTTAGGCACATTCCGCCCGGTGGAGGTGGAGGACCTGACCAAACATAAAATGGATTCGGAGCAATTCGAAATTACGCCGGATACGGCTAATTTGGTGAATAAGGCCATCGACGATAAACGTAGAATTTGTGCGGTGGGTACGACTTCTATGCGAGCGATCGAATCATCGGTTTCGGCGGATTATCATCTGAATCCGGCGCGCGAATGGACCAGTAAATTCATCTATCCGCCCTATGAGTTCAGCATCGCTAACAGTATGATTACCAATTTCCACACGCCGGAATCCACATTATTAGTGATGGTGGCTGCATTTGGTGGCTATGAAAATGTGATGAATGCCTACGAGCAGGCGGTGAAAGAAAAATACCGTTTCTATAGCTACGGCGATGCCATGTTAATTATCTAAGCCCGTGATGAGTCGGGTCTCTCGATCAACTTTCAATCATGCGGGGATAAAAAACGGGGAAAATGGCAGACTTTGCAATTATTGTGGCGGCAGGTACGGGGCAGCGAATGAACAGCCCCTTGCCCAAGCAATTTCATGAACTGGAAGAAATCCCAGTCCTCATGCGAACCCTGCATGCATTTCACCATAGTGCATCTCAGCCCGAAATAATCTTAGTCTTAGCGCCCGACTGGGTGGATTATTGGACGGAACGCTGTTACAAATACAAATTTCATGTTCCTCACCGGATCGTAAGCGGTGGCTCGACGCGTTTTGAGAGCGTCCGAAATGCGCTGGAATTTATCCAGAAATCATGCGCCGCAGATATACTTCCGGAGACGGTGATCGCAGTGCATGATGGTGCTCGTCCTTTGGTGAGTACCGCATTGATCGATAAATGCCTGGAAACAGCACGAGAGAAAGGAGCTGCTGCTCCTGCCCTTAGCTGTACTGATAGTGTCCGAATGCTAAATCTGGAGAACGGACAGCATGCAGTCGTTGATCGAAATCGGCTACGCTTGATGCAAACACCACAAGTTTTTCAAGCCCAGCTTCTGCTAAGGGCATATCAGCAAAGCTCACTAAATGACTTTACCGATGATTGTACCGTAGTGGAGAAATTAGGGACGGTCATCACCTTGATACCGGGCGAAAAAACCAACCTGAAGATCACCACTACGGAAGATCTAATTATCGCAGGCGCGTACCTCAGGCAGCTCCGCGGATAACACGCAAAAGAATCGCAATAACGGCGATGACCAGTAAGACATGAATGATCCCGCTAGAAACAAAGCCTCCAAAAAAACCGATAGCCCAAATCAGGACTAAAATTACAGCGATGGTGTACAATAGATTTCCCATAAATTTTAAATTTTAAATAAACGATTCTATTTGATCCTACTTTAAAAACAAAAGGATAGAAAAAAAGTTTAAAAATATTTACTTTTGAGCACGTAAATCAAGTGTCAATCCGTCAAAAGCCAGCTCAATGCCGTCAGGAAGGTCACTTTGTACGACTTCATGAAGTCCCATTTGATGCCCGATATGGGTAAAATAAGTCTTATCTGCACCGATCTTTTGGGCCATTTCCACCGCTTCGACTAAGGTAAAATGTGAAATATGCGGTTCCTGTTGGAGCGCATTTAGGACCAATACCTTGGTGCCCTGAATCTTCTGGAGGGTTTCTGCAGAGATGGTTTTCGCATCGGTAATGTAGGTGAAATCCCCAAAACGAAAGCCTAAAACCGGCATTTTATAATGTAATACGGGAAGCGGAATCACTTCATGTCCTAAAACTTCAAAAGGACGATCTTGGTCGATTTGGATAAGGTTTAATTGAGGGACTCCAAAATAAGCTTGAGGGTGAAACGCATAAAAAAACTCACGCTTCAGCGCATCGTGAACGGGTAGATCGGCATAAATATCGATAGGCGTGCCTTGCTTACGGTTAAAGGCCCGGATATCATCCAAACCGGCGATGTGATCTTTGTGCGAATAAATATAGATGACGGCATCCAACCGTTGGACCTTCTGCCGAAGCATTTGCTGACGAAAATCAGGGCCGGTATCCACCACCAAGCTCCTCCCCTCCCATTCCAGCCAAATAGAAGACCTCAGACGCTGGTCACGGGGATCAGTAGACTGACAAACCTGACAATCACAAGCGATGACCGGAACACCTTGTGACGTGCCGGTCCCAAGGAACACTACTTTCAAATCTCCAGTTTTGTTTGTTTGATGCGTAATAACAACTGTTTTTCCTTCTCGTCCAAGGCTTCTATTCTTTCGTCTTCAGGCTCAATGCCGTTTAATAGACCCATCAGCGAGTGAATCTTGGCTTCCACATCCAAAAAACGATTGACTACCACGACTTTTGTGTTCTGTAAGATACAGGCACCAGTCTTAAAGTTTCCCTTTTCATAACGTACTCGGTAGCCCAGTTTGGAAAACAGCTTTTCTAATTTCTCAAGACTATGTGCGGTGTAAGACAACATGTATCACTGATTCAATCCGCAAAATACGATTAGAAAGGGAAAGTATCAAGTGCTATTTTTTTCACGTCTATACTGTGTGGGGCGCAGTATACTGTAGGCCAAATCCTGGATAAACCCTAAACCATAACCAAAAAACTGGATAAAGACGGCAGGAATACTCGCACATGCGACCGCCCAATCGCGTGTCTTTTGATAGGCGTGTAAAAATAGCAGGCTAGTATATAGCAGTAAAAGAGTCATTCCACTCCAAAACAAGGCCTGAAAAACGGTAAGAATACTGGGGGAAAGAGACCAAAGCGTGTGGTCAAAAGCTAAAATAAACCCAACCAGCACCAATACGATACAACCCAAGGTGAAGAGTGCTGGCAAGAAATGCATGGGCTTCAGGCCGGAGCGAAATTTCATGTACAGTCTGATCCGACCTTGACCAAAGGCGTAAATCTGCTTAAAAAATTGACCCCAATTCACCCTCCTTTTATGGTACACCGACGCTTCAGGCAATAGGTCTACCTTTAAACCAAGCTGATGCATGCGCGTGCTGAGCTCCATGTCTTCACTCTGATTGGTCCAATGGAAACCGCCGGTGCGCTCCCAAGTGGCTCTGGATAGGCCCATATTAAAGCTACGGGGATAAAATCGACCAATTCTCCGCTTCCCTCCACGAATTCCACCAGTGGTCAATGGGGAGGTCATGGCATAACTAATGGCTTTCTGGATGGTCGAAAAAGATTCATGTGCAGCATCCGGTCCACCGTAGGCGTCCAGTTCCCTGACCTTTAATGCTTGATACACCGTTTCCAGGTAGTGCTCCGGAATCAGGCAATCGGAATCAAACACTACAAAATACGCCCCGCGCGCCTGTTCAAAGCCGTAATTCCGGGCAAATCCCTGCCCACGATTGGGGATATAAAAATACCGCAGGTCCAATTCTCCCGCGAAAGCCGCTACTGCTTCATGAACCGGAGGCTGCGAGCCATCATCCACAATGATCACTTCAAACTGCGTAAAGCGCTGATGGGTCAATGAACGTAAAAGTTCCCTAATTTCTACCGGGCGATTATAGACCGGCACCACGATGGAGAAAAACAAATCCTTGGGCGCTTTCATGATCGACATTCCAATCAGATCACCCGTTCGATTTGGTATTGATTCCGCTCCGGATTACTCCGGGCGATGAGTTCAGCCAAAAATCCAGTCACGAATAACTGGGTTCCGAGTATGATGGCGATCAATGCAAAAAAGAAAAGAGGTTGTTCCGTGACGTTTCTATACGGCGCGTCCTGCGCGATGCTAATCAGTTTTTCAGCGATTAGCCAGATCGCGATCACGAAACCGCCCAAGAAGCTCAGCGTCCCCATGGTGCCAAAGAAATGCATGGGCCGCTTCCCAAATTTACCCACAAAAAATATGGATAATAAATCTAAAAAGCCCTTGATGAAACGCCCGGGACCAAATTTGGTGGTTCCGTATTTCCGAGGATAATGCTGCACGACCTGCTCACCTATACGCGTAAAGCCAGCCCATTTCGCCAGCACGGGAATATAGCGATGCATTTCTCCGTAAACCTCAATGCTTTTAATCACTTCCTTTCGGTAGGCTTTCAACCCACAATTGAAATCATGTAGGTTATGAATCCCTGACATTTGACGGGTCACGGCATTGAACAATTTAGTCGGAATGGTTTTGGAAGGTGGGTCGTGGCGCACTTTTTTCCAACCGGAAACTAAATCGAAATTTTCCTGTCGAATCATACGGTAAAGCGCGGGAATCTCATCCGGACTATCCTGCAAGTCTGCATCCATGGTAATAACCACATCCCCCTGCGCCGCCGCAAACCCGACGTTCAAAGCCGCTGACTTCCCGTAATTACGACGAAACTTGATCCCGCTAATCATCGGAGCGGAAGCCTTTAATCTTTCAATCACTTTCCAGGAATCATCCGTACTCCCATCATCTACCAGAATGATCTCGGCGGTAAATCCATGCTTTTCAGTCACCCGTTGAATCCAAGCACATAGCTCAGGTAGCGACTCTTCTTCATTGTATAAAGGGATAACAACCGAAATATCCATTATGCTTCTTCGTCCAACTCATCATCTTCGCTAACCGTAGCAAACATGGGCCGCTCACGTTTAAAAATCGCCCCAAAAATCAGTGCACCCACAAAATACATAATGGCCGCAATCCCTAATGATAATAGAAACTCAGAAATAGTAGGGCTAAATTGTTTATCTAAATTCTTTTCCGCTTCCGCGATCATGTCATCAATCATTTCCTGATTTCCGCCCCCGAAGGTTTCGGCCATTTCTACACTGGCATTTAAGGTCACCTCCCGCATATGCGTTTCGTAGGCGGGTTCAATAAATTTTCCGAAGGCCAGTACAAATAAGGTGTACACCAAATGCTGAACAATGAACATGATAAAGATATTGCTCAATGCCTCTCGGAACGTCCAATATCCGCCGATTTTTTTTCGCAAATCCAAGGTGAAATAGATCGCTAAACCCAGGGAAATGAGTAAAGATACAATTCCAAAGGCCATATTACCCAATAAGTTTGGCATGGCGTAGTAGGTCGCTAAAAGGATAAAAATATTAATCGCGGCCCAGGCTAATGCATTGATAAAGGCGATTTTTTTCGCATTTACAGCTCCAGTTTCCAATTGATTATGGTTCATAATTTCGATTTTTAGGTTAATAATGAGTTTTTATGGTTTAATGATCCTATTGATAATATTGTACAATTAATTGGTAAACAGCTTTATCAACAGCTGGATGTGGAGCAGATTTCATGTAATCCTCCACATCTGCCGGACTGGGATGAGGCTCGTAAAAGAAGCTCACCAAAGGATAAAACAAGGTGTATAATTCCTGATCAGCTCGTAGGTTTCGAGCGGCTTTACCAATCTCCTCATACGAACTTTCTGTCAAAATCTGTCCAGCGATCACCGGCTCATAAATTCGATACTCGTCCTGAAATTCATCATCATCCACCAATAAAAACTCTTTCAGGAAGTCTTCTAAGTCTGCTTCAATACCCTCATCGGCACACTCAGCCAGATACAAGAGCAAATTCAACAATTCGGTTCCCCGGTCAATGGTTTGATCCTCAATGTCCAACCACTCGTCGGATTCCAAATAATCTGCTTCTAATTTAGTGGCATCGGCGGCGAGGAAATTCATCAGCAGCAGATCGAATAATTGTTCTCTAATGAGGTCGTATGCCGGATGCGCGTCGATCACCTCGTCCAGTCGGGACACCTTATCCATGAAGGCATCCTCCGATTCAAATACTTCGGTCAATAGGGACATTGGGCGATCCAAGTCAGATTGATCCGACCCATGATCAAAATTCTCCAGACAGGCGACAAGTGCGCGATTAATTCGTTGGTCCATAAGCTTCGTATATTTGACTGTTATTCATAGTAAATGTTACAAGACCCTGCCATTTTTCCCCCATAAAAGGGCTATTTGCAGACTTGGAACGATTCGTTTTTGCATCAAACACCCATTCTTTCTTCGGATCAAAAAGCACCAGTGAGGCTGCTGCTCCTTCTTCCAGAACCGGTATCGGTAGACCGACCACCGCACGGGAGCCCAGGGCGAGTTTATCTATAATTTGGGCTGGTGATAAACCTGCTTTCAACAGCAAGGGCAAAACGGTCTGTTGCGCAATGATGCCATCCTTGGCCATTTGAAACTCCACCCGTTTAAATTCGATTTCATGTGGTGTATGTTGGGACACTATAGCATCAATGGTGCCGTCTTTCAAACCCTTTAACAGGGCTTTGATGTCCTTTTTGGTGCGTAAGGGAGGATGCACCTTATATTGACTATCAAAGGTTTTGACCGCCTCATCCGTCAGCACCAAATGGTGTGCCGCCACGTCGCAGGTCACCGCTAATTTACGCGCCTTTGCTTGACGGATCAGGTCTACACTTTCCGCGGTACTGATGGTCGTGAAGTGGATCCTAGCGTCATGGTATTCAGCCAAATACAGATCCCGAGCGACCATCAGTGATTCGGCCAGATTCGGATTGCCTTTCATGCCCAGATAAGTACTGACCTCTCCCTCGTTCATGGAAGTTCCCTCCGAGATTTTCCGGTCATCGGCATAAGAAACGATGAGCGCATCGATCCCCTTTCCATAAAGAAGCGCCCGCCCCATCAATCCCGCATCTGCCACATTGCGATCCCCGTCGGTAAACGCCAATGCTCCCGACTGCTGCATATCATAAAGCTCGGCTAATTCCTGACCTTCTCTTCGTTTTGAGATGGTTCCCATCGGATAGACATCCACACCCAAGCCCCTGGCCCGGTTTCGGATCAAGGCAATCTCGGCCTGCCTATGCAAGGGGGGATTCGTATTGGGGTGGACGGCAACCCCTACAAAACCACCCGCCATGGCCGCCGAAGAACCGGTTTGAATATCTTCTTTGGTTTCAAAACCAGGCTCTCCATAATTGGCGTTGAGGTCGAAGAAGCCCGGACACAAGTATTGTCCCCTGCCTTCTACCACCCGCGCCCCTTTCGGTTGCTCGGCGATGTTTTCAGCAATGCGAATGATTTTGCCATTTTGGATCAATACATCTCGAATCTGATCGTGGTGTAGACTACCCGGCCAAAGGATATGAACGGTTTGGAGAAGATACGTATTCATTAAGAAACAAAAGTACAAAATACTGTTCAATCCCAAATGAATAATTGTAATTATTCCTGAAGGGTGGGCAATTCAGTGCACGAGTGGTCTGATCCCCTACTCGTCCGTCGGCTGATCTTCGCCCCAGCGATAGGTGGGAACTTGTATACCAGCCAAATCCAAAACGCGATCGATGACCGTCCCCGCCAGCGCTTCAAAATCCTTGGGTAAACTATAAAAAGAAGGGCTCGCCGGACAAATAATGCCCCCAGCCTCGGTAATGGCTGCCATATTACGGATATGAATCAGGTTCAAAGGAGTCTCCCGAGTCACCAGGATCAATCGTCTTCTTTCTTTTAACATCACATCGGCCGCTCGTGTGGTCAGATCAGAGGAAGTTCCCTGTGCGATTCTAGCCAGGGTTCCCATGGAGCAGGGACTCACGATCATGCTATCAAAACCCGCTGAGCCTGATGCGAAAGGAGCGAAAAAGTCATTTTTGTCATAAAATTCAAAGGGATATTGATCATAGTCCTCGTTTTTCAGCTCGAATTTCCAGACATCTTTCGCGTTATCAGACATGACCACGCCTACACGATCCCATTGGTCCCGACACTGCATTAATTTATCCAGTAATACTTGGGCATAAATGGAGCCGCTAGCGCCCGTGATCGCCACCACTATTTTCTTATTCATTTTTAAACGTTTCAAAACGGCACATCATCATTCGCATCGGGCATGTCGTTCATCCGTGACTGACGAATAATGCTTCCACCAGGGTTGTCAAATGCGGTAGATGGACCAATTCCCGCCGAGAATGAGTCTCCTGGCATGCCTCCCGGTGAACCGAAGCCGAAATCATCTTCCAAATCGGTAAACTTCACGTATTTACCAATGAATCGTAAAGGCACCGTGCCCGTTTCACCATTCCGGTGTTTGGCAATGATCACTTCACCCAAGCCAGCGGTCGACCTGCCGTCCTCTGTTTCGTCCAAACCGTAATATTCCGGTCGATACAAAAACAAGACCATATCGGCGTCCTGCTCAATGGAGCCGGACTCCCTCAGGTCGGAAAGCATGGGTTTCTTACTGGCTCCCGGACGGTTTTCCACCGCCCTACTGAGCTGAGATAGTGCAATCACCGGAATATTCAGCTCCTTGGCCACCGATTTTAAGGATCGGGAAATGCTACCAATTTCCTGCTCTCGGTTTCCACCCTTTCCGTCATTTTTCCCATGCATTAATTGCAGGTAATCCACGATCACTAATTGGATATCGTGTTGGGCTTTTAAACGACGACATTTCGCCCTAAATTCAAAAATATTCAGCGCGGGGGTATCGTCGATCAATAATTTAGCGGCGGATAATTTTCCGATGCGGGCGTGAAGCTGCTCCCATTCGTGATCCTCGAGCTTTCCCCTACGCAATTTTTCTTGTTCAATCTCGGTCTCCCCGGAAATTAATCGATTCACTAACTGGACCGAAGACATTTCTAAGGAAAACACGGCGACCGGTTTGTCGTGTTGAACGGCCGCATTTCGAGCGCAACTCAACACAAAGGCGGTCTTACCCATGGCCGGACGGGCAGCAATAATCACTAAGTCAGAGGGCTGCCATCCTGATGTAATTCGGTCCAATGCGGTAAAACCCGAAGGCACTCCGGTCAAAGAATCTGTCTTATCCCGTAAAGCTTCCAGGGTTTGCACCGCCTCCCGCATGATATCGTCTACTTTTCGGGTATCCCGTCTGAGGTTGTTTTGAGCGATATCGAACAAACTCTTTTCGGCATGGTCTAACAAATCAAAGATATCCGTGGTGTCATCATAAGCATGATTGATTATTTCGGTGGACACCTTGATCAATTCCCTTTGAATGTATTTTTGGGAAATAATCCGGGCATGAAACTCAATATTGGCCGCTGAAACCACCCGATCGGTTAATTGGGTGATGTAATAAGCCCCTCCTACCAATTCCAAACTTCCCAAATTCCTCAATTCAGAAATGACCGTCAACAGATCGATGGGTGAGTTCTTTTGAAAGAGGGAATAGATCGCCTCAAAAATACGTTGATGCGCTTCCACGTAAAAGGTTTCGGGCTTAAGGATATCAATAACCTCAGTCAGCGCATTTTTTTCCAACATCAATGCCCCTAGGACAGCTTCCTCCAAGTCGGTGGCTTGAGGTGGTAATTTTCCCAGCCCGCTAACTAAATTGGCGACTCGGGAGCGTCTTTCAGTCAGGTTTCCTCTTCCTGTTTTCTCCAATGGGCTTATTATCGGCTTATTTTCTTCTGTCATCGTCAAAATAGGTTTTCCAAACCCTTTTGCGCTCTGCAAAAGGAGGGCTACAAAGATAAATTTTTTTGTGATCTAAGTAGGATCGAGTTCTTCACAAACCTACGAATGATCATTTTCAATTTATAGATCAACGTCTATCTGACTGCCCTTCAGCTTGTACACTTATTCACATTCATTGTTCAAAATTATGTTAACAACATCGCAAGGCATTGACCACTAATATACATAAAAAAATGTGGATAATTGCATACTGACATTCATGCGGTGAAGTGGGTATCGCACCGTTAATATTTTGTTAAAGGATCAGGATATATTCGTATTTCAAAAATTTTTATAGTAGGTTTGCACACTTTATTGAACAACAGTGGGATTTCAAAACATCAAAGATAAACTAAAGACACCAAGCACTATTGTAATTACGACCCATTTCAAACCGGATGGGGATGCACTAGGATCATCCTTGGCCATGAGCCATTGGCTGAAACAAAAGGGGCATGAGGTACAGATCATTGCACCTTCTGACTTCCCCTATTTCCTGGATTGGCTCCCTGGTCGAGAAGAAGTGATCATCTATACCGAACAAAAAGAGCGCAGTGATCAGATGATCCGCGATGCAGCTATCATATTTTGCCTGGATTTTAATGGTTTAGGGCGAACGCAAGATATGGCCCCTTCCCTGCAAGCAGCTGAAGGAACCAAGATCATGATCGACCATCATTTGGCACCAGAAGGCTTCGATGATGAGCGCTATTGGGATAGTTCAGCAGCAGCCACGGCTGAGTTGGTCTACAAATTTATCGTTCATGAATTTGATGATGCCGCCTCGATTTCTCCAGCTCTAGCAACCTGTCTTTACACGGGAATTATGACGGATACCGGATCGTTTAGGTTCAAGTCTACCACACCGGAAGTCCATCACATCATCGCAGACTTGATCGAAAAGGGCGCTAAAAACTGGGAAATTCACGAAAACATCTTTAATAGTAACACCGAAACTCGCCTGCGCTTTCTCGGTTTCTGCCTCGCGCATCGCTTGGTGGTCGATCCCGAACACCGAACAGCATGGATGGCCATTTCCAAGCAGGATTTGGTCGATTATTCGGTCGGAACCGGAGATACCGAGGGATTGGTCAATTATGCGCTCTCCATTCAGGGAATACAGTTCGCGGCTTTGATCATAGAAAGACAAGATATCATTAAATTCTCTTTCCGATCTATCGGAGATTTCCCCTGCAATGAGTTCAGCAGTATGCATTTTAATGGTGGAGGGCACCTGAACGCGGCCGGTGGAAATGCCCAGGGAACTTTGGAGGAAGCCGTTCGAAAATTTAAATCATTATTACCTACATATAAAAATCTTTTAACACAATAACTCAAGCATTAACAAAACATGAAGAAGTCATTTCTAGTACTGGCCTTAGCTTCGGCTTTCTTATTCGGAGCCTGCCAACAAAACAAATTAAAAGATGGTCCGGGAGGGTTAAAATACCAGATCGTCAAGGACGCTGGAGAAGAAAAAGCACAAGCCGGAGACATGCTTTCAATTAGCATGATCATTAAAAGTGATCGCGACTCCTTATTGACCGACACCTATGAAATCGGTTTGCCACAGATCGTCAATATAGCGCCTGATAGCATTCCTGGATTATATCCTGGTGACCACAACACCATGTTTTCCATGCTGGGCGAAGGCGATAGTGCGATTTTCCACTTGGACCTGGACACCATGGCTGCGCAAACAGGCTCACCAAAACCTCCATTCGTAGACAGCCATATCATTTTTTATGTGAAAGTGAACAAGCACTTCAAAAAGGGTGACTTGACCGACAGTGCGCATTATGAGGTGGTCAATGCTTATTTTGACACCCAGATTGAAAATCTTAAAAATGCGGAGTCTGGTAAAATTGAGAATTACGTGAGCAGTAATAACCTGACGACAGAATCTACTTCTTCCGGTTTGCAAATCGTGTTCGAAGAAAAAGGCACCGGCGTGACTCCTACAGCGACGGACACCGTATTGGTAAACTACACGGGTAGACTCACAAACGGAAAAGTATTCGATTCTTCCATAGAAGAGGAGGCTATGAAAGCCAATATTCACAATCCGATGCGCACCTACGAGCCGGCGAAATTCGTCATCGGCGTGGGCCAAGTCATTCCAGGTTGGGAAGAAGGATTGGCTTTAGCCCCTAAAGGAAGTAAATTTAAATTGATCATTCCTTCGGTTCATGCCTACGGAGAACAAGGCGATATGCGCGGTCAAATCCCTCCTTACTCACCATTGGTATTTGACATCGAATTGATTGATGTGATTCCTGCGACTAACGGAAACTAATTCCGATCGCTTAATCCATGATTCGTCATTTTAGAATGGCAGGACTTTAAAAGGTTCCTGCCATTTTTTTTATAAGTTTGCACCATGGAGCGTGAAGAATTTTCATTGATCGACACCCATACGCATGCGTATTATATCGAAGATCCGGCGGATCAGTCAGCTCTTTTGGAACGTTGTGCGACGAATCATGTGCACAAGCTGCTATTGCCCAATGTAGACAGAGAATCCATCGCAGCCGTACAGGCGATGCAGGCGCATTTTCCGGATCAATGCTTTGCAATGATGGGCCTACACCCCTGTAATGTAAAGGCGGATTATCAGGAACAATTAACCGAAATCGAGCAGGCCCTGAACAGTGGGAAAGTCTGGGGAGTTGGGGAGATCGGTTTAGACCTCTATTGGGACCAATCCACCATCGCCATGCAGGTGGAGGCCTTTAAAATCCAAACCGAATGGGCCAAGGAGTTAGACCTCCCGGTAAGCATTCATTGCCGTGCGGCCTACGATGAATTATTTGAACTTCTGGAAGAGATTCAAGATGGGCGGCTGCGTGGGGTGCTTCATTGTTTCACGGGCACCGAAGAACAAGCCTGGCGCACCATAGATTTTGGTCTCTTTTTAGGGATCGGTGGGGTGGTTACCTTCAAAAATGCCGGATTGGACCGCGTGGTAGAAAAAATCCCGCTGGAACATCTCGTCTTAGAGACCGATTCTCCCTACTTAGCACCGGTTCCTTTCCGAGGAAAACAAAATGAAAGCAGTTATCTCTTGCATATCGCAAAAAAAGTTGCAGATTTGCATACGAAGACCGTCAATGAGGTGGCTAAAATCACGACCGGTAACGCCGTGAAAATTTTTCGCCTGAATGAGGGTTCTAAGTGATTGAAATCAATTTTACCGCTATCTGCTAATATGAACAAAATTCTGGTCATCTATACTGGGGGAACCATCGGAATGGTCATGGATGAAACCACAGGCACGTTTGTACCCTTTGACTTCGAACTGATCGCCGAAAATGTGCCCGACCTGAAGCGTTTAAATTATCAGTTAACGGTTCATTCGTTTTCACCCATTATAGACTCTTCGAATATGTCTCCTTCGGTCTGGTTGGAGATGGCTAAGCTGATTGCGAAAAACTACGAGAAATACGACGGTTTCGTCATTTTGCACGGCTCAGATACCATGGCTTATTCTGCTTCAGCCTTGAGCTTTATGTTGGAAGGGCTGCAGAAGCCTGTAATTCTTTCGGGCTCTCAACTACCTATAGGTGAGATTAGAACCGATGCACGGGAAAACCTCATCACAGCACTGGAGCTCGCCTCGGCTAAGAAAAATGGTCTTTCCCTGATTCATGAGGTTTGTATTTTCTTTGACAATAAATTATACCGGGGAAACCGCGCTTTTAAATACAATTCCGACAAATTTGAAGCTTTCCGCTCACCGAATTATCCCATTTTGGTCGAATCCGGCGTGCACCTAAAATACAATCAAGAAGCATTTTTAAAAAACAGCGGGAAAGACTTTGTATTGCACACCAAAATCGACGATCGGGTCGCGGTTTTAAAATTATTTCCCGGCATTAATTCATCCATTGTGCGAAATGTGTTGCAATCGGAAGCGCGATCCATCGTGATGGAGACATTTGGGACCGGAAATACCAGTACGGAAAAATGGTTTTTAAACCTCTTGGCAGAGGCGACCGCATCTGGGAAAAATATTGTTAATATATCCCAGTGTGTGGCTGGCTCGGTGGAAATGGGACGGTACGAAACCAGTCAATACCTCCACGGCATCGGTGTTCTGAATGGCTATGATATGACCTTCGAGGCGGCGGTTACCAAATTGATGTACCTCCAGGGAGAATTCGAAGACCAGAAAGAAGTGGCGTATTGGATGGAACAAAATCTACGTGGGGAATTAACCCGCTAACAATTCCCCAACGACAAAAGTACTGCCACCCACCACGATTAAATCCTCCAGATCCGCTTGGTCCTCGGCAGCTTTTAGCGCCTCGTGCACATCGGGGTATGGCGTACCGCTCAACTGGTAGTTCTGTGCCATTTCGGCTAATTCTCCAGCAGGCATAGCACGGGGCATGTCGACTTGGCAAAAATAATAGGCCGCATCCCTAGGCAATAGGGGTAACATGCGACTCAGGTCCTTGTCTCCCATAACACCGAGCACCCAATGCAATCGCCGATGCGGCGTGAGGGCAATATTTTGAAGGATTTCTCGCCAGCCATCTTCATTATGACCGGTATCGCAGATCACTAATGGCGCAGTAGAATGCACTTCCCATCGGCCCCGAAGACCGGTCGTACGCTGCACGGACGATAAGGCATCCTGCATCTGAGACTCAGGTAAAACCCATCCCTGCGTCCGGAGTTGATCCACTGCTGCAAGTATCCCAATCAGATTTTTAGCTTGATAAGTTCCCAATAAATCCAATACATAGGTTTGGGGCTCGGTATGCGGATCAATTTCGTCCTCGATCTGACCCTTGATCTGGGTCCGACGGCTGACCGCGATCCGTTGACCCTGAACATCCCGCCCTAAAGCCTGGCTTTGATACCTTTCTGAGGCAAAAATCAATGGAGACTGTAGCTCGGTGGCCATTTCTGAAAATATGGGGGCTAGCTCTTCCTGATACTCGCTAATGATCATAGGGACCAATGGTTTCATGATTCCTGCCTTTTCTCGGGCGATGGCAGGCAAATTGTCCCCTAACATATCGGCATGATCCCAGCCAATATTTGTAATTAATGAAAGTTCAGGGCGAATGATGTTCGTCGAATCCAAACGGCCTCCCAAGCCCGTCTCTATAATCGCAATATCCACGTGTTCATCCGCAAAATACTGAAAGGCCATCGCGACCGTCACCTCAAAAAAAGAAGGCTTGATGCGTTCGATGTCGGCTTGATAACGAGCTACAAATTCCGTCACTCGTCCTTCGGGGATGAGTTCCCCATTGATCCGAATTCGCTCCCTAAAATCCACTAAATGCGGTGAAGTATAGAGTCCGGTTCGGTAACCGGCATGTTGGAAAATGGAGGCCAATGCATGGGAAGTAGAGCCTTTTCCGTTCGTTCCAGCCACATGGATACTGCGAAATCGCGTATGGGGATCGCCCATCACATGACACAAGGCCAAGGTATTGGTCAAGTCCTTCTTAAAGGCCACCGATCCGTCCCGCGTAAACATGGGGAGGCGGTGATAAAGGTAGTCCAAGGTTTCCTGATAGGTCAAGACGAGGGGCGAAAATTAAATAAATACCGGATCCAACGAATTAGCGTAAACCGAACCTAAAATAGAGCACCGCTTTCTGCACATTCGGGGATCGTTCCAGCTGATTCAGGCGAGCTCCTCTTAGGGCAGCTTCACACTTATCCCAAAGGCTCTTATCAGGCAACGTTGTTCCCTGTACACCCGCTCTGGCAAAGGTAATGGTGCCATTGGGCGCGACATGAACTTCTACAGCGACCACCCCTCTTTGCTGACCATTATCTTCGATCCGTGGCGGTA
>DASRQK010000239.1:0-7468 GCA_035645875.1 Sphingobacteriaceae bacterium
GAAGAAACGGAGGACCTGATCCGGGATTTGGATGAGGCGCTCTCGCCCCTATTCAACAAAAAAATTTCCAACCATATACCCATTCATTCTTAACTAAAAAGCCATGAGCATACCAGAAGATTGTAGTCCAGAGCGGTATCGTTTCGAGACGCAGGCGATTCGCACCCAACTACCACAAACCGCTTATCGTGAACACTCCGCTCCCTTATTTTTGACCTCCAGCTTTACCTTTGAAGATGCTGAACAAGGTCGTGCGATATTTGCGGAAGAAGTGGAAGCCTACTCTTATTCCCGATTCAATAACCCCAACCAGCAGGAATTGGTGGATAAAATTTGTCAAATGGAGGGTGCCGAAGCGGGCTATGCCTTTGCGACAGGGATGGCAGCTGTATACTGTTGTTTTGCGGCACTCTTCCAACCCGATGATCACTTACTTTCCTGCTCGGGGATCTTTGGTTCGACGCTGAGCCTGCTTTACAAAACCTTTCCGGAACGAAATATCAAAACCAGCTTTTTCCATTTTACCGCTACTGAAGAGGACATTGAAAAGTTGATCCGCCCCAATACACGCGCTATATTTTTGGAAAGCCCGACCAATCCATGTGTGGATCTTTTAGATTTGGAATTGCTAAACAGGGTGGCTAAAAAGCATGGGCTTTTATTCATCGTGGACAATACCTTTTCCACGCCTTACCTACAGACTCCGATCAGTTGGGGTGCCGATGTGGTATTGCATTCGGCCACTAAATTACTGGACGGGCAAGGCCGAGTATGTGGCGGAGTGGCAGTTGGGAAGAAAAGGTACATCGACCCCATTTACCTGTTTGCACGTACCATTGGGACTTCCATTTCCCCGTTTCACGCTTGGATTCTGTCCAAAAGTCTGGAAACATTGCATGTACGGATCGATAGGCATTGTGAAAACGCTTATAAAATCGCGCAATTTCTAGAGCAGCATCCCGCCATTGATTTTGTGAAATACCCCGGATTGAAGAGTCATCCTCAATACCCATTGGCCCAAAAATACCTGAAGCAGGGTGGAAATGTATTGGCTTTTAGTGTGAAAGGAGGGCTCGAGGAGGCCCAACGCTTCTTGAATGCGGTTCGGTTGATCTCAATGTCCGCTAATGTGGGCGACAGTCGCAGCATCTTGACTCACCCTGCATCGACCACACATTGCCGCCTATCAGAGGTGGATCGTTTGGAAAACGGGATCACCGATCAATTGATCCGGTTTTCTGTAGGATTGGAGCATGTGGACGATTTGATCGCCGATCTGGATCAGGCATTGACCCAAATAAATCCATTATTACCTAAATAGATTATGAAAGTATCTGAGCATATCAAAAACGCAGCGGGCAAAACCCTGGTTTCTTTTGAGGTGATTCCGCCATTGAAAGGCCAAAATATTCAAAGTATTTATGATGCTGTGGAACCGTTGATGGATTTTAACCCGCCTTTCATCGACGTCACTTATCACCGGGAAGAATATAATTATCGGGATGTGGGAAACGGGCTTTGGGAAAAGAAATCGATCCGAAAAAGACCCGGAACAGTGGGCATTTGTGCCGCCATTCAAAACCGATTTAAAGTGGACGCTGTGCCGCACATCTTGTGTGGAGGGTTCAATAGAGAGGAGACGGAGAATTTTCTAATCGATCTGAACTTCTTGGATATCGATAATGTGGTAGCGCTGCGTGGAGATCCTGTGAAAAACGAGACATATTTTCGCCCTGACCCTGAGGGAAACCACTATGCTTCTGACTTGGTGAAGCAGATTCGAAACCTGAATCAGGGCATCTATTTAGATCCGGAACTGCGCAACACCTGTCAAACGGACTTTTGTGTGGGAGTGGCCGGCTATCCGGAAAAACACTTGGAAGCGCCGAATTTCGAGACCGACCTGTACTTCCTCAAGGAAAAAGTGGAAGCGGGTGCGGATTACGTGATCACACAAATGTTTTTTGACAATAAAAAATATTTTCATTTTGTGAAAAAATGCCGCGAAGTGGGTATCAACGTTCCCATTATCCCTGGTTTGAAACCCTTGGCCAGTAGTGGTCAACTAAATTTATTGGCCCAAAGATTCAAGGTGGATCTTCCCGACGACTTGGTGGGAGCCGTGCGTCGGGTGAAGTCCGAAAAAGCCGTACGCGAAATCGGAATCGAATGGTGCACTTTACAATCGCGGGAACTGGTCGCAGCCGGCGTCCCCGTGCTGCACTATTACTCCATGGGAAAGCCCGACAACATCAAAAAAACCATACTCCAAACATTTTAAATTATTTATTTTAACTTTTCAATCATCATGCAAACAAACATCCTTGGTTATCCACGTATTGGTAACAACAGAGCATTAAAAAAAGCCAGTGAAAAGTACTGGTCAGGTGAACTATCAGCAGAGGAACTGCTGGAAACCGGACAGGTAATTCGACGTAAAAACTGGGAACTTCAAAAGGAAATCGGCGTAGACCTCATACCCAGTAACGATTTTTCATTTTATGATCAAGTGTTAGATCTGAGTGTCACTTTAGGCGCCATCCCCGATCGATACAGCGATCTATTGAGTCAGAAAAACTTAAATCCCTTGGATTTATATTTCGCGCTGGCCCGAGGGTATCAAAAGGACGGACTCGATCTGACGGCGATGGAAATGACCAAATGGTTCGACACGAATTACCATTACATTGTACCGGAGTTTTACAGAAATCAGCACTTTAAACTCTTTTCTTCGAAAATATTTAATGAGTTTGAGGAGGCCAAAGCACTGGGAATAGTGACCAAACCCGTGATTATTGGTCCCGTCTCCTTCCTACTACTCGGCAAAGAAAAGGAAGAAGGCTTCGATAAGTTAGATTTGTTGGAGAATCTCCTGCCCGTCTACGTGGAATTACTTCAAAAATTAAAAAGCCTGGGAGCCGTGGATGTCCAGATTGATGAGCCTTTTTTATGCCTGGATCTAACTGAAAACGAAAAACAGGCTTTCAAGTCCACTTACGAACGGTTTTCGGCGGAAAATCTGGGCCTAAATATTCTCTTAACGACATATTTTGACGCTTTGGGGGATAATCTATCGCTGGCCAGCAGCCTCCCGGTGTCGACGCTCCATGTGGATTTGGTTCGAGCTCCAGAACAATTAGATTCGATTCTAAATGCCCTGCCTCCAACGCTGAACCTATCCCTTGGATTAGTGGACGGCAGGAACATCTGGAAAAATGACCTGGAAAGCTCATTAAACACCTTGGGTAAAGTCATTGCAGTGCTCGGTTCGGAACGGGTCATCGTCGGTACTTCCTGTTCATTGCTCCATTCTCCCTGCGACTTGGATTTGGAACAAAACGACGCGTCTCTTTCACCAGCACTAAAAAATTGGCTGGCCTTCGCCAAACAGAAAGTCGAAGAGGTCATACTTTTGAAAAAATTAGCCCTAAAAGAAACTTCAGCGACAGATTTAGACGCCTATGAAGCGAATAAAAAAGCGATAGCGGACCGGAAAACTTCGACATTGATCCATAATCAGGCGGTAAAGACACGGGTGGAGAACCTGGACGAGGGATATGCCACCCGTCAACAACCTTATGCGATCCGAAAAAAAGCACAGCAAGATGCCTTGAACCTACCGCTATTTCCGACGACCACGATCGGGTCATTTCCGCAAACGACCGAAGTCCGGACATGGCGCTCACAGCATAAAAAAGGCTTACTAAACGATGCACAGTATGATCAATTGCTGAAGGAAGAAACCGAGCGAACCATTCGCTGGCAAGAGGAAATTGGCTTGGATGTGTTGGTTCACGGTGAGTTCGAGCGTAACGATATGGTGGAATACTTCGGGGAACAATTAGAAGGCTTCGCCTTTACCCGCCATGGTTGGGTGCAAAGTTATGGTAGCCGTTGTGTGAAACCGCCCATCATTTTTGGGGATGTTTCCCGGCCTCAGCCCATGACCGTGTATTGGTCTTCTTATGCCCAATCCCTCACCGCTCAGCATGTGAAAGGAATGCTTACCGGTCCGGTTACGATTTTACAATGGTCTTTTGTTCGGGACGATCAACCCAGATCGAGTACCTGCCAACAGATCGCGCTGGCCATTCGGGACGAAGTCGCAGACTTGGAAAAAGCGGGGATACGCGTCATTCAGATCGACGAACCGGCTATTCGGGAAGGACTTCCATTACGTCAATCGGAGTGGGCTGATTACTTGGATTGGGCCATTCGTGCATTCCGAATCGCTTCGAGCCCCGTTCAGGACAGCACCCAAATCCACACGCACATGTGTTATTCGGAGTTCAATGATATCATCGAACACATTGCCGCCATGGATGCTGACGTGATTACGATCGAATGCTCCCGATCGCAAATGGAGTTGTTGGACGCATTCGCTAATTTTGAATATCCCAATGAAATCGGACCGGGTGTATACGATATACACTCGCCTCGCGTACCTGCACAGGACGAAATTACCGCATTGTTAGAAAAAGCTGCAGAAGTCATTCCGGCGGATCAACTTTGGGTCAATCCCGACTGTGGTTTAAAAACCAGGCATTGGGAAGAAACTCGAAAAGCATTGATCGCCATGGTGGCCGCAGCCCGGGAGGCCAGGTCGATTTTAGCTGATGGCGCGGTTTCCTTAAAGGACACGGTCTCTTCAGACTAAGGCGGTTGCCTCAACTACATCAGTCATACACTTCTTTTTCGCCCCTCCGAAAATGTGCTAACGTTTTCGGAGGAGTGAAAAAGAATTTATCAAAATCATGCTTAGCCATTAATAACCTTCTAACGCAAAACCAGTTCTGCGAGAAGGATAAACGAGAATACGACTGTTCTTTGGATAATGTCGACTCAATTTCATGGGTAATCCTACCAAGGAATGGCGATGTGATACTTCCCCCTCTCGCGCGGAAGCGAAAAAGATCAAATCATTTTCCTGTACCAGTGGTCTTAATCCGGAAAGGTCATCCCACTCTTCATATTCCGTAAACTGCACTCGAGTAGCTGCCTTGTTATCCTCCAAATAATGTGTGACAGCCTCTTGACTCCGAGAATCACAAACGACATGGACACTTAGAGTCAATTCCTGAGCTAATCGCAGCACTTTAGCCATCCAAAACTCAAAGCCCAGCTCGGACTCGGCCAAAGGCGGGCAGAAAACCAATATCCGATTATGGGTAACCAGCGGTTGAACCAAATCACACATAAATATATTAATGTCGGTTCGATTCAAAATACTTTCCGTTCGCTCCCCGACCATCTTTTCAATAATTCCGGGTTTGCTCGGCCAGCCCAAAATAATTCCATCCGCATTCACTTCACGGGAAGCTCGGCTGATACCACTGGCAATATTATAATCAATGGTCGCGCTGAGGTTCACCTCGGTTTCACTACCAGAAGCATATTTGGCAGTGGAATCCAGATTCTTTCGGGCGCGTTTTAGGTTTTGTTCGGCCATCTCGTTATTCGGAACCACGGTCAACACTGTAATCGGCAAAGGTGAACGTGGGCTTTTGATCATGGTCGCAAAGTCCAGCAAGGATTCCATATTGTTCAAGTTAGCGATGGGCAGCACGAGCTGTTCCTCCCGAGCGATATCCTTCTCCCTGTTGATCTCGTCTTGATCCCCAGCCAACACGACCTTTTTTGAAGCGCTTTCTGTGACGAATGAAGCGACCACACAAGTCACCAAAATCAAGATAATGGTACCATTTAAGACGTTTTCATCAATAATCTCGTAATTATAACCCACCATAATCACGGCCAATGTAGCCGCAGCATGGGCACTACTCAAACCAAATATCACCTGCCTTTGAGGTCCAGTATAATTAAAGACTTTCTGCGTAAAAAATGCTGCAATCCATTTAGCAGCTATGGCCACTATGGTCAGTGTGGCAGCAATATATAAAGCCATTGGTCCAGCCAGCAAGACACGAACATCTACGATCATGCCTACACTGATGAGGAAAAAAGGGATAAACAAGGCATTCCCAATAAACTCAATCCGATTCATCAGAGCAGAGGTATGCGGGATTAACTTATTCAGGGCCAATCCCGCGACAAAGGCACCAATGATATGCTCTAAACCAGCTACTTCTGCCAAGAAAGCGGCCAAAAATACGACAAATAGTACAAAGATATAATGTGCCGTTTTTTCCGTCTCTACGCGTTGAAAAAACCACTTAGCCACTCGAGGAATCACGATGAACATAAAGGCCAGAAACAAGGCCATGGAAATCCCCAGGGTGATCCAAAATTGTTGATCCAAGACACCCTGTGAGGCTCCGATGATCACCGCCAAAATGACCAATACTGCTGTATCGGTCAGGATCGTTCCCCCGATGGTGATCGCCACTGCCTCATTCTTCGAAATCCCATAACTGTTAACGACGGGATAGGCTACCAAAGTATGCGTGGCAAACATGCTGGAAATCAATACGCTTCCTAATATGTTATACCCTAACAAAAAATGACACACAGGAAAACCAATCGCCAGCGGAATGATAAAGGTTAGAAAGCCAAAGGTGACACTTTTATGTCGTGTTTTTCTAAATTCATTCAAATCTAACTCTAAGCCAGCAATAAACATAATGTAGAGCAAGCCAATCGTGGAAAATAGATCGACTGCCGAGTTTTGCTCCAAAAGATAGAGGCCATGAGGACCAATTAACACACCGGAAAGGATCAGCCCAATAATTCCGGGAATTTTAAAGCGCCTCAGGATAATAGGTGAAAGCAAGATAATAAACAAAATCAATGCAAAAACAAGCACTGGATTTGTAAATGGAGTTTGAAAAGCCTCAATTAGATGCTCCATAGACCTATTTTTTTAAGTTGAATTAATCGACATCAGGCACTAAAATAGGCACGGACATTTTTGCCCTCTACCCAATTCATATAGGCCCGATTAACCACTCTATTCCCTCCGGGAGTAGGATAATTACCAGAAAAATACCAATCACCCTTATGTCCCGGACATGCCTTATGTAAGTTTTCCAAGGTTTGATAAATCACCTGTACCTCTGCTTTGATGTGTGTACCCCGAATAATTGCGGCGATTTCCGAAGAAATTTCATCGTCTGTAAAGGGCGCATAAATCTCTTTCACGTGATTTACTATTTCCTCCCGGGGTTGGTTCAATGAAGCCACACATTTTTGATAAACTTCATCGACGATATGGCCTAAATTGTGCTTATAAAGCAAAGAAACAGCTGCTTCAAAGGCGACAAATTCACCCATCCGAGACATATCGATACCATAACAATCCGGATACCGAATTTGGGGCGCAGACGAAACGACAATTATTTTTTTTGGATGAAGGCGATCCAGAATAGTCAAAATACTCTGCTTCAGGGTGGTACCTCGCACGATAGAATCGTCCATCGCCACAATGGTGTCCTGATGATCCCTTACAATGCCATAGGTGGTATCATACACGTGTTGGACCATGTCCTGACGATCAGCATCCTGGGTAATG
>DASRQK010000240.1:0-7048 GCA_035645875.1 Sphingobacteriaceae bacterium
AGCGGTATACGAGACGAACTTCACCGTATCCATCGACCTCAAAGGTCATGGCACGACGACCGGCATATCAGCTTCGGATCGCTCAAAGACCATTAAAGCCCTCATAGACCCGAATATTAATCCGGAAGATTTTGGTAGACCGGGACATATTTTCCCATTAATCGCTAAAAAAGGAGGTGTATTGCGCAGAGCAGGACATACGGAGGCTTCGGTGGATTTGGCACGACTGGCCGGGCTGGAACCTGCAGCCGTATTGGTGGAAATTTTGAAAGAAGATGGGGAAATGGCGCGCTTACCGGATCTGATGGAAGTAGCCAAAAGATTTGATTTAAAAATTGTTTCCATAGAAGACCTGATCGAATACCGTCTGGACAAAGATTCCTTAATCCAACGCGAAGTATCTGTCAGCATGCCAACCCAATGGGGAGATTTTACCTTGACTGCCTATACCCAAAAAATCACAGGAGAACAACATATTGCCCTGCACAAAGGCAAATGGGAACCAGACGACCACGTGTTAGTTCGCGTGCATAGTTCATGCGTCACCGGGGATATTTTCGGCTCCTGCCGCTGTGATTGTGGACCTCAATTGCACAAGGCAATGGAAATGATTGAACAAGAAGGACGCGGTGTGATCGTCTATATGAATCAAGAAGGAAGAGGAATCGGATTGGTCAATAAACTACATGCTTACAATCTCCAAGAAAAAGGAGTGGATACCGTGGACGCCAATTTGCAATTGGGTTTCAAAGCTGATCACCGGGATTATGGAATAGGTGCACAGATCCTGCGGGATTTAGGTGTTCATAATATGCGTCTAATGAGTAATAACCCTACTAAACGAGCAGGTTTGGTTGGCTATGGATTACAGATAATTGAGACTGTACCGATTGAAATTAATCCCAATCCCTACAATGTAACCTATCTCAAAACAAAACGAGATCGAATGGGACACACCATTCTAAAAGAAGAAAACCTATCTTAGGTTTTATTATTTATCTTTTTATTCAATTTATTTTTTTATTAATAAATTATTATGATGATATTTGCTGGCACAATGAGTTGGAGTAAAAGCAAAATAAATGCAAATATTTTTAGTAATTACGATTAATTTACTATTTTTGAAAAAATTAAAACTAAAGACATGAGTAATCAAGATAAATTAAAGGCCCTGCAACTTACACTGGATAAGTTAGAAAAGTCATATGGCAAGGGAGCAGTTATGAAATTAGGGGATTCGGCTGTAGAGCCTATAGATTCCATCTCAACCGGCTCCATCGGTCTGGATATTGCTTTAGGAATCGGTGGGGTACCAAAAGGTAGGGTCATCGAAATTTATGGGCCAGAATCCTCGGGTAAAACGACCTTAGCTACTCATATCATTGCGGAAGCACAAAAAGCCGGAGGTATAGCAGCCTTTGTGGATGCAGAACATGCTTTTGATAAATATTATGCCCAAAAATTAGGGGTCGATATCGAAAACTTATTAATTGCACAGCCAGATAACGGTGAGCAGGCATTGGAAATCGCAGATAACCTAATCAGATCAGGAGCGATCGATGTGATCGTGATTGACTCAGTAGCTGCTTTAGTCCCTAAAGGTGAAATAGAAGGTGAGATGGGAGATTCAAAAATGGGTCTACAAGCACGCCTCATGTCACAAGCTTTGAGAAAACTGACTGGAACCATCTCCAAAACAAACTGCTGCTGTATTTTTATAAACCAGTTAAGAGAAAAAATCGGCGTCATGTTTGGTAATCCAGAAACCACCACTGGAGGAAATGCTTTGAAATTCTACTCTTCTGTACGATTGGATATCCGAAGAATGGCCCAAATTAAAGATGCTGACGAAGTATCGGGCAACCGTGTAAAGGTCAAAATCGTAAAAAACAAGGTGGCACCTCCATTTAGAATTGCAGAATTTGACATCATGTTCGGAGAAGGAATTTCTAAAGTAGGCGAGATTATCGACCTGGGTGTAGAATACAATATCATAAAAAAATCCGGTTCCTGGTTCAGTTACGGTGACACCAAATTAGGACAGGGTCGAGAAGCTGTAAAATCATTACTCTTGGATAACCCTGACCTGATGGATGAATTGGAATCTAAGATCAAAGCAGAAGTAACCGGAGAGGAAATGGAAGCATAAATCTTGTAAAATATTGCATGAACAAGAATCGTCACGTATTAAATATGTGACGATTTTTTTTAATCAACAATAATAATTAGATTTGGTTAGAAATCGTAAAGCATGCGCGGAGGAACATTCAGGAAATTATTAGCGTACATACAGCTGGTATTACTGATCGGTATCGTCAGTAGTGGGATGCTGTTTATGCACAAGCACACGACCTCCTCCGGACAAATTGTGGTGCACATTCACCCTTATGATCTCAGCACAGACCCGGACACCGCCAAACACCACCAATCAGATAACGAAATTCATTTTTTAGACGTCGTATTTCACGGATCTTATCTACAAACAGATTTCGCGAAGTTCGATGGCCCTATACTGACGAATCCCATCATTACCGATTCCAATCCCTTGGACCAATGCATCAATAATGATAATGGGCGTAACATATTTCTAAGAGGACCTCCTGTAACTGTCTAATATCCGACTTTTACATGTGATCTATTTTTTTGGCCGCTAAACCATTGTTGGTTGGCAGCCTATTTAATTATATTATGGTTCTATTCCATACTTAGAAATTTTATGAAGTATTTGAAAGCAATATCCATCGCATTCTTATGCGTATTTATGAGTGCTATATATGTGCAGGCACAAGAAACAGGAAAAATCAGCGGGCTGATTACCGATCATCGAGGTGAACCAATAGCAGGAGCCACCATTACATTAGAACGTACCGCTACTGGAACCGTTACGGATGAAGAAGGCCAATTTACCCTCAGCCAAATTCCTGTAGGTAAATATACGATGGAAATAAAGGCAATTGGTTACCAAAGCATCAGAAAGAACCTGGAGCTCACTGCTACCAAGAGCTTGCATGTAGAGGAAACGCTCCACACCGACAACCTTAGTATGAGCGAAGTCGTCGTTAGCGCCACCCGATACGGAGTCAGTAGAAAAGAAGCTCCGGTAATCGTCAATGTGATTAGCCCAAAAATTTTCAATGCGACCCAGTCTGTCGCGATGTCAGAGACTTTGAATTTTCAACCGGGTGTCCGAGTGGAAACCAATTGTCAAAACTGTGGATTTTCCCAAGTTCGCTTAAATGGATTAGAAGGCGGCTATTCGCAAATATTAATCAATAGTCGTGCTGTTTTCAGTGCTTTAAATAGTGTTTACGGATTGGACCAAATCCCGACCAGTATGGTTGATCGGATTGAAGTCGTACGTAGTGGGGGCTCTGCGCTCTATGGTTCTAATGCGATTGCCGGAACCATTAACGTCATTACGAAAGAGCCAGTAGAGAATCTATGGCAAATCGGTACTACCATGTCTTTGATTGATGGACAATCCTGGGACAAAACCTTAGATTTTAATTCCTCCATAGTGGATGAAGATTTGATGAGTGGCGTTACTTTTTATGGCATGAACCGAGTACGACAGGCCTACGATGCCAATGGTGACGGTTTTACGGAAATGACTAAATTGAATAACACGACATTTGGTGCCAAAGCCTTCTATAGGCCCAGCGAATTCAATAACATCACCATGGATGTGAGCACCATTAATGAATTTAGACGTGGAGGTGATCGCCTGGATCTAGTTCCACATTTCACTGACATCACGGAGCAATTAGACCATAAAACGTTCATGGGCGGATTAACCTACGATCATTACAGCCGCGACTATAGCCAGAAATATTCCCTGTACGGTTCGGCGCAAGGCACGAAAAGAGCCAGCTACTACGGCGGCTTAGCCGGCAATCGGACGGCACAAGATAGCCTCCTTGCATCCAATGCGTATGGCGACACAGACGACATTGCAATGGTGGCAGGTGTACAATACACTAAAAATTTCGCAAATGATGTGATCACCGCCGGCTACGAATTTCAATACAATAACACCTTGGATCAAATCGAAGGATATAATCGTCGTATTGATCAAACAACTGCCAGCTCTGGACTATATGCACAATATGAGTGGAAGCCCCTCAGCACAGTGACTGCATTAATCGGAGCCCGATACGATATGGTGAAAATAGAAGGAGATTATCGCTTATTAAACCTCCAACGGAACTCGAATATGAGTGCCAGTTCTTTTAGCCCAAGGTTTACACTGTTATATGATATTACCAATGAACTTCAATTCCGAGGAGGATACGCCCGAGGATTCCGCGCTCCTCAGGCCTTTAACGAAGACATGCACGTTTCATCGGTAGGTGGGGAACAAGTTTTCGTACTGCTATCCGACAACCTCAGAACAGAACATGCCAATGCGTGGACAGGTTCCCTAAATTATACCACTAATTTTGGGAGCACTCAAGTAAATGCACTATTGGAAGGTTTCTATACAGACTTATTTAATCCTTTCACTACCGTTCGGACGAATGAACTCGAAGGTGTCATCTTGGATGAAATGCGAAACGGATCTGGAGCTTATGTAGCCGGGAGCAACATCGAGCTTAGTGTGGCACCATCTGACCGTTGGAGCATTCAAGCTGGAGGAACCATTCAGCGCTCCAAGCATAGAGAATTACAAACCATTATAGAGGCGGATGAAGGCGAAGACGAATTGGCGGTGGATCGCTTCGTGCGCACGCCGAATAACTATGGGTACTTGAATACAAACTGGAAAGCGACAGATGCCTTATCATTGGATTTGACTGGCGTATACACCGGCTCCATGCTCGTACCGCACCAGGTGAATAGAACATTGGTCAATTCGGAACAATTTATGGAGTTAAACTTCCGGTTAGGTTACTTATTCAAAATCAAGGATCACTTCAATATAGAAGCGAATCTCGGTGTTCAAAACATGTTTAACAGCTATCAAAGAGATTTTGACAGTGGACCAGAGCGAGATTCCGATTATGTTTACGGTCCTGCTCGCCCCAGAACGGTTTACTTTGGCCTCAAAATTGGACACTTTCATTGATGCCCGACATGATTAAAATGGCTTTTCTATTCATCTTTTGCTCAGGATTCCTGATATCGCCGATTTTGGGACAAAACAAAACCGGCCCAATGACCGATGCAGCAACGATTGATTGGTTGACATTTGAACAATTAACCGATTCGCTTGATAAAAACCCCAAAATGGTGATGATCAATTTCCATACAGATTGGTGTACTTATTGCAGAAAGATGCATCGCGAAGTGTTTACAAATCCGGAGGTCATTCAAACCATTAATGAATCGTATTATGCAGTCAGTTTTGATGCAGAAACGCGTGATTCAGTGTATTTTGACGGTCAATGGTTTATAAATAAAGAAGCGACCAACAGACGGCGAGGATTTCATGAACTTGCTCAACTATTAGGAAACAGAAATGGTAGGATTACCGTGCCTACCACCCTCTTCTTAAATCCGGATTTCACGATTAGACATCGTTCTTTTGAATACCTCAGCAGTCGAAAATTATTGGATTTACTGAACCCCTGACAAGCTGTTAAAAACTGTTAACATAAGAATAAATCCAAATAATTAAATAACTTTGTCGATCCATCGTTGGTAATGAATAAAAATAGAACAAACAACACAATGAATTTTAAAAAATGGACCGGTCTTGTTATGCTGCTAAGTGTATTGAGTTTCTCTGCTTGCAACAAGACTACTGATATCTTTGATTATGAAGATCAATACGAACTGGAAAAGCCCCTCATCGAACAACACGCTTTGCAAAATTTAAGCGAACCTCACTTTGATGAAAACTCCGGCATCTGGTATCAAATCATTGATCCTGGTGAATCTGGCTCCTATGAGTATAGAATCGAGCAAAGCGGAGAAGCGAAAAGATTGGTGTACCCCAAAATCACCATAAATTACGAAGGGAGACTATTGGATGGGACTATATTCGATCAAAACCACCATCCAGATGGAATAGAATTTCCTTTGAACGGTCTGATCCAAGCATGGCATGTGGCATTTTTTCCCGTAAAGATCAATGAAGATCAAGTGAACGGCTTAACGGAAAACGGATTACAAATAGGATCGAAAATCCGCTTCATCACCCCATCCATGTGGGGATACGGCAATCAGCAACAGGGAAATGTTCCGGCCAACTCACCCTTAGATTTCACCATTACAGTACTGGATATTAAGGAATGAAAGATACATCTAGTTACATAATCAGCGCATTATTCCTGATATTGATCGGTTTCAGTTCATGTGAAAAGAGGACCTTTCAAAGTATAGAGGAATTGGATAATGAGAATATCAATGCCTACATTTCCAGTAATAATCTAACGGTCACACGGTACAAGAACACGGACCTTTATTACGAAATTATCAGACCGGGGACGGGAAGGCCTTTGGCGTTTGATGAGGTTTATCCCATGACGTTTAGTCTAAAGAGTTTGGATGGAACATACCAAGCGGATGACACCCTCTCGGCAGGCAATCGATACTATGACTATCTAGGCTATTTTCCATTTACTTCGGCTGCAGCAGGTGGACAAAATTCACCAGTAGAGCGGCAAGATGACCTGAAATATGTGGTGAGGGACATTTTGCAAAACAGTGACGGAGAAATCCGAATCCTTGTCCCTTCTCGCTTAACGGGATGGGGTAGGCAAGGCAATCGAGATTTAGGCATTCCTCCAAATGCTTCCATGGATTATACCATTCATGTGATCGATGATTTAGAAAAATACGAAGACGAAGTGATTAAAACTGCGATCGCAAAAGCCGGATTTAATTTGGATGAATTTGAGCAAACAGAAAATCATATTTATTATAAGATCATTGAACAAGGTGCTGGGGCCAGCCTGACTGAATTGGATCAAATCCAAGCAAAGTACACGCTTAGAAACACTTCAGGCACGGTAATTGAGTCGAGCGATAGTACGAGGTTCGCCTTAAATTCAGTGATTGATGCCTGGTCGAAAGTGATACCCAAGGTAAATGCAGGTGGAAAGCT
>DASRQK010000241.1:0-2592 GCA_035645875.1 Sphingobacteriaceae bacterium
ATCCAAAAATCAAAATCGCTAAACAAGAAATCTACAATTATCTCTTGATAAAAAATGAGTTGGAGGAATTTGGAAAAGACCTATGCTCCACGAGCAATATGGAGATTGTAGGATTTTTAAAATCAGCTATACCAGAATACATTAGTAATAACTCCATCTACGAGCTTTTGGATCATTCAGTCACAGAGGATAGTACGCGAAATCCTTAAATTCAATCACCATTGCTACCATTCTTCACTTATGTGAAGAAGTTCTCAATTCCTGGTGTTTATCTTTGTACCTAAGAAATAAAATAAGAAATAACTATGGAATTAGGAATAGGAATGTTTGGGGATCTTGCCATGGATCCACAGACCGGCAAGTATCAATCAGCACAACAACGCTTGAACGAAATCATCGAAGAGATTAAATTAATGGATGAATTAGGTTTAGATTTTTTTGGAATCGGCGAGCATCACCGTCCAGATTATGCCGTATCCAGCCCTGAAATCTTGTTAGCCGCTGCTGCAACGGTCACTAAAAACATCAAATTGGGTAGTGCGGTCACGGTGCTTAGCTCTTCCGATCCGGTAAAAGTCTATCAGAATTTCGCCATGATTGATCTGATATCGAATGGCCGTGCCGAAATCATGGCAGGACGAGGTAGTTTTATCGAATCCTTCCCGCTCTTTGGTTATAATCTAAACGATTATGAAGACCTATTCGTCGAGAAACTTGACTTACTCTTAGAAATTAATAAAAATGAACGGGTGACCTGGAAAGGTAGACATCGTGCAGAACTGAATGATCAGGAGATCTTACCTCGTGCCACCAAAAACGAATTACCGATCTGGCTGGCAGTGGGCGGAACACCTCAATCCGTCGTCCGAGCAGGGCGATTAGGTCTTCCTTTAATGCTGGCCATTATCGGTGGCTCCCCACGCCAATTTAAGCCCTTAGTGGATCTTTACCGGGAAGAATACAAATTCGCGAACCACGACCCGGCCAATATGAAAGTGGGCATACATTCACATTCATTCTTTGGGGACAATGCCTCCAGCCTGAGCGATATGTATTATCCGCTCTACGCGGCGCAAATGAATAGAATAGGCCGAACGAGAGGCTGGCAACCCTATCACCGCAGCCAATTTGAGGCTGGTAAAACCAAAGATGGTGCATTATTCATTGGGGAACCTGAAGCCATGATCGATAAAATCCTCTATGCTCAAGAAATGTTTGGATTGGATCGCTTTTCAGCACACATGGATGTCGGCGGACCGTCTCATAAAGACATGATGAAGTCCATTGAGGTTTTCGGAACAAAAATAGCACCCAAAGTACGGGAAGCGTTGGCCAAAAAAGATTCCTAAAATATTTGCTATTGATCAAAAGTAAATTTACATTTGTTGCCAACATTGAAATAAAATGACGAACAATTTTAAAAATAGCTATTGGTGGCACAGATCTACGATCTGGCAAACCCCTATAGTGTAAAATTATTCACAAGGAATATATAATTGTAGTGGCTTGCCGAATCGGTAAGCCACTTTTTTTTTGATCCATGCTTACACGATTGTTTTAATAAAAGAACATGAAGAAAATTTTAGCACACTTATTTGAATACAAGACCTTCGAACGGGAGGAGGCTTATGAAATCCTTCAACAATTGACATCTGGCGCATTTAATAACTCCCAGATCGCAGCCTTTATGACGGCCTTCAGCATGCGAAGTATACGTGTCGAAGAACTGGAGGGCTTTCGCGATGCCATGTTTGATCTATCATTAAAGATCAGTTTTGACGGTTATGAGCTGGTGGATCTGTGCGGCACCGGCGGCGATGGAAAAAACACCTTTAACATCTCCACATTAGCCTCTTTTGTCGTCGCTGGAGCTGGATATCATGTGGCGAAACACGGTAATTATGGTGTTTCTTCGGGCTGTGGCTCATCCAATGTGATGGAATACCTTGGCTATTCTTTCACCAATGATTTTGATCAATTACAGCGGCAATTGGAACGTGCGAACATCTGTTTTTTACATGCACCACTTTTCCACCCGGCGATGAAAACGGTGGCACCCATCCGGCGAGAATTGGGCGTAAAAACCTTCTTCAACATGCTTGGACCATTGACCAATCCTGCGAATCCCCAATATCAAATGGTCGGGGTATATAATTTAGAATTGGCCCGATTATATGCGTATTTAATGGAGAAAACGAATAAAAAATACGCCATCATTCATGCATTGGACGGTTACGATGAAGTTTCCTTAACAGGCGATTTCAAAATCATTAGCCCAGAGGGAGAACAGCGTGTGGAGCTCGAATCATTAGGGATCCAAAAAGTTCCAGCCGAGGCGATTCAAGGGGGAGAAAGCGTGGAACAAGCTGCGAAAATATTTTCGCAAATTTTAAATAATCAGGGTACAAGCGTACAGAATCAAGTGGTTTTGACCAATGCTGCCCTGACCATCCGGACATTGCGCCCTGAAAAATCATTTAAAGACGCTTATGCTGAGGCAGCCGAGTCTTTGGAAGCGGGACGAGCACTCATCAGTTTAAAAAGATTAATCGCGTGATGCAGAAAATTAAGCATAGACTTCCGGGCCAACCC
>DASRQK010000242.1:0-5217 GCA_035645875.1 Sphingobacteriaceae bacterium
GAATTGTATGCGGATGCGATCAGAGGAGATCAGATATTTTTTAACATTCACGTCGTGGAGCGCCCTCGTTTGACTCGGATTGAGATTAATGGGTTGAGCAAGTCCCAGACGGAGGATGTGCGCAGTCGCCTGAATGAAAACACGGGTAGGATCGTGAATGAAAACCTGTTTAACACAACACGAAACACCATTACTAAATACTTGAGCGAGAAAAATTTCTTGTATCCCGACATCACCATGACTACAGTTCGAGATACGACTCAAGCCAATAACGAAATATTGATCGTGGATGTGGATCGAAACAGCCGGGTGCGTGTAGACCACATCAATTTCACGGGAAATGAAGAGTTTTCGGATCGTCAACTGAATAAATTCTTTAAAGGTGTCCGCCAAAAAGCATGGTTCCGTATTTTTGGACCGGGTCGGTTTAAAGCAGATAAATTCGTGGAAGCCAAGGAGAACCTGATCGCCAAATTGCATGAGAGAGGGTATAGAGATGCCGCATTATTAAGGGATTCGGTGTATCAATTGAATGAGAAGAATGTAGCCATTGATATTGACCTGTATGAAGGCCCTCAATATTATTTCGGAAACATTCGTTGGCAGGGTAATGCCAAGTATTCGGATACGGTATTATCCCGCATCCTGGGAATAGAAAAAGGCGATGTGTTCAGTGAAGAGAAATTGTTCACCAAGCTTCAGGGGCCTACCCGGAACAATGACGATATTGGCTCCCTATACATGAATGACGGTTACTTGACCTTTACGGCAGACCCCATTCAATCCAGGATTTATGGAGACACCATCGATCTGGATATACGGATTTTCGAAGGTGCTCAATTTACCATTAACAACATCATACTGAAAGGTAATGATGTGACCAATGATCGTGTGCTCCTGCGGAATATTCATACCAAGCCCGGACAGAAATTCTCTAAGGAAAACATCATGCGGAGTGTTCGTCAGATCGCGCAATTGGGTAATTTCGACGAACAAAAAACCAATCCAATTCCAACGAACATAAACCACGGTGAGGGGACGGTAGATATTGAATATTCCGTCGTGGAAAAACCATCGGATCAAGTGGAGTTATCGGCCGGTTTCGGTGCAGGACAAATTATCGGCACCATCGGCTTGTCCTTCAATAACTTCTCCACCCATAATTTCTTCCGAAAGGAATCTTGGAGACCACTTCCTCGGGGTGATGGACAGAAATTGAGCCTAAGGGGACAAACCAGTGGTAAAGCGTACCAATCGTATAGTTTCTCCTTCTCCGAACCATGGTTAGGTGGAAAGAAACCCATCTATTTTGGTCTGAGTGCCTACACTTCCCGATCAGCACCGATGGAAAACCCCTACTACCGTCGATATTATGATATCGCATCCGAGGATATGCAAAAAATCTGGATGAATGGGGTAACCCTTACCTTAGGGAAGCAGCTGCAATGGCCGGATAACTGGTTCCAGCTGAATTATTCTTTGGGATTCCAGCAGTATAAATTACAGAATTATGGAAATTACTTCCTATTCGATAACGGAACTTCGTATAACATTAATCTGACTCAGGAATTAAGCCGTAACTCGGTGGATGCACCGATTTATCCGACTTCAGGCTCGCATTTAAAACTGACCATTCAGTTAACGCCGCCATATTCCTTATTTAATAAAATTAATTACCCTACCGCTCCGGATCATGAGCGTTATAAATGGGTAGAATACCATAAGTGGAAGTTTGATTCGCAGTGGTTTATACCCATAGCCGGAAAATTAGTTCTCAAGACACAGGCTCAATTTGGTTTCTTGGGTTCTTACAGTGATGTGACGGGGACTTCTGCCTTCGAACGCTTTAAGCTGGGTGGTGATGGGATGATGGGTTTTGACTTCTTACAAGGTTCAGAAATCATCGCGATGAGAGGTTATGAAAACGGAATAGTGATCCCGGAAGGCACTACAGATGTAGCTGTCGCTCAAAACTCTGGTAGTCCAATCTACACCAAATATCAACTGGAGCTACGACATCCAGTACTGTTGAATGACCAAGCTACGGTATTTGTGATGGCATTCGCAGAAGGTGGTAACACCTGGAACCGATTCCAGGATTTCAATCCATTTAAGGTGCGGAGAACGGTCGGGGTAGGTGCACGAATTTTCCTGCCGATCTTCGGGATGCTGGGACTGGATTACGGTCATGCTTTCGACCCGATCGCCATGCCGCCTAATGTCAATACGCCTTGGAGAAAAACGTTTACTTTCAGCATTATGCAGCAAATGGGAGGTTTTAATTAATTTCCCTTTGATCCTAAATGGACTGCTCAGTTAAACCATTTATCAAGTTTATTGTCATAATATAAAGAGAAACAGGTAAAAAATACACGGACTATGAGAATATTAAAATTAGCCGTTTTGGCATTGATCCTAATGACGTCGGGGATTTCTTCAGCGAATGCCCAGCGTTTTGCGTATGTGGACACCGAATATATTTTACAACATATTCCAGAATACCTATCTGCACAAAAGCAATTGGACGATCTGTCCGTGACTTGGCAGGAGGAAATCGATAATCGTTTTACCGAGATCGAAAATCTATACCAAGCCTATCAACGTGAGCAAGTTCTCTTAAGCGAGGAAATGCGCAAACAACGAGAGGATGAGATTATTCAAAAAGAATTGGAAACGAAGGAATACCAACGTTTAAAATTTGGATATGAAGGCGACCTTTTTCAAGAAAAAATCCGGCTGATCCAACCCATTCAAGAACGAGTCGCCCGCGCCATTCGGGAAATCGCGACGGAACAAGCGTTGGATCTGATCTTGGATAAAGGCGGAGAAATTGTATTTTTGTACGCGAATCCACGATTGGACCGCAGCGATGAGGTGATTACGAAATTAGGCTATCAACCGGATCCAAGTATTGGCCAAAACAGGAATAATTAAACAATTTTAGATAACAAAAATAAAAAGAGCCATTCGCATGGCAAAACCCAAAAAATGAAAATGAATAGAATGAAACATGTAGTAAAAAGCCTGGTTGTGATGGCTGCGCTTTTTTTGGCCGTTGGTTCTGTAACTGCCCAACAAAAAATCGGACACGTAAATTATGCGGAGATTTTTACAGCTACCCCTGAGTATCAGCGGGCTGAAAATGAATTAAGAGGTTTGGATAGCGTGAAGACCGAAGAACTACAGGGTATGTTTGGGGTGTTTCAACAAAAGCAGGGAGAAGCTCAGGAATTATTGCGTAACCGCAGCGAGGCGAACAGAGAAGCTGTAGATACACAATTGGAAGTTTTGGATGCTGAATTGCAAGATTTTCAAAGAAGACTTCAGGAAAGTCAGCAATTGGCGGAACAAGAATTGACCCAAAAACAACAGGAGCTTTTCGCGCCGATCCACCAAAAAGTGACGAATGCCATTCAGGCGGTAGCCCGTGAACAAGGCTATGCTTATTTATTCGACATCTCTAGCACAAATATCCCATTCTTTGAGGGTGGTGATGACAAGAGTGCGGATGTAAAAACGAAATTAGGCATCACGTCAACGAACTAATGTAGAATAATTAAAATTTATTTTAAACCGTCCTTGTTTTTTGCAAGGGCGGTTTTTTTATGTACTTTAGCCTAGAATCCTAATGAACCAAGTATGATCGGTCAACTTTTATTTGCGGTTTTATTTATAGCAGCCCTTGGATTGGCCGCTTACAATGCACGGAAAATTATCCGAAACATCCGGTTGGGAAGACCTGAGGACAGAAATGACCGACCGGGCGAACGCTGGAAAACCATGCTCTTGGTCGCTTTTGGGCAAAAGAAAATGTTCAAAAGGCCCTTCCCTGCCCTGCTGCATCTATTTGTCTATCTGGGTTTCGTGATCATCAATATCGAGATGCTGGAGATCGTCATCGATGGGCTATTTGGGACCCATCGAATTTTTGCCGGATTAGGCGTATTCTACGATATCCTGATCGCCTCCTTTGAATGGTTAGCGCTCAGTGTGTTAATTGGTTGTCTGATCTTTTTGGCGCGCCGGAATATGATCCGCCTACGCCGATTCTTTGGCACGGAAATGACCACTTGGCCCCGGACGGATGCGAATCTCATTCTAGTGGCTGAAGTACTTTTGATGACGGCCTTCCTCACCATGAATGCCGCCGATCTGAAATTGCAGGGCTTAGGCGTGGATGGGTATCCGGTCGCGGGGTCGTTTCCAGTAAGCAGTTGGATCGTGGGCTGGTTGCCTGATCAAGTGGGAAGCTTGATTTTCATCGAGCGTTTTGCGTGGTGGTTTCACATCATCGGTGTCTTAGCCTTCCTGAACTACCTCCCCTACTCCAAACACCTGCATATCCTATTGGCTTTCCCGAACACGTATTATTCTAATTTGAACCCGAAGGGACAATTCACCAATATGGCTTCAGTAACCAATGAGGTGAAGGCCATGATGGATCCCTCTTATACGCCTGAGGAGACTGAAGGCCCCCTGCGATTCGGAGCTAAAGATGTAAGTGACCTGACCTGGAAAAACCTCTTGGATGCATATACCTGTACAGAATGTGGTCGCTGCACTTCGGTCTGTCCGGCCAATATGACCGGCAAGCTACTCTCTCCACGAAAAATTATGATGGATACCCGAGACCGCATGGTAGAGGTGGGCAAATTGGGTGAAAATAAAACGGATGGGAAATCACTTTTGGACGATTACATCACACGAGAGGAAATTTGGGCCTGTACCACTTGTAATGCCTGTGTAGAGGCCTGTCCCGTTAATATCAATCCCTTGGAGATCATCACAGATCTGAGACGGTATGCGGTGATGGAAGAGTCTCAAGCCCCCGCTAGCATCAATGCCATGTTTGGCAATATCGAGAACAATGGAGCTCCCTGGAAGTACCCTCAGGCTGATCGGGCAAACTGGAAGGAACAAGTATAAATTATACGTTTAAATAAAAATAAAATGGCTGAAGATATACATGTGCCGACCATGGCCGAAATGATAGCAAAAGGAGAAGTCCCTGACATTTTGTTCTGGGTGGGCTGTGCGGGTAGCTTTGATGAACGCGCCCAAAGAACCACCCGTGATATTTGTAAAATTTTGAATCACGTGGGCATGAAATATGCCATTCTGGGCACAGAAGAAGGCTGTACAGGTGATCCTGCAAAACGGGCTGGCAATGAATTTCTCTTTCAGATGCAGGCCATGATGAACATTCAAGTGCTGGAT
>DASRQK010000243.1:0-5798 GCA_035645875.1 Sphingobacteriaceae bacterium
TCAGGGCCTGAACATGTCGGGCATTCGTGACCACTTGTTGATCGCCTATGGACAACTCTTGTATTTGCGCGATCAACTCCCTTTTCAAGACCTCCACGCTCGCACTGGATTTGGCCGATATCGGAACCAAGGCATTGACCCAATCGGGCATCAATGCAGCTTTAATGTGTTCATCCATCGCATCATGCTCATAGCCACCAGCCTTCAAATCTATTTTATTACGGACCAAAAGCACGATCAATCCCGCATAATAGAGGTCTTGGATTTGCTTCACTACTTCCTCGGCCGTACTATCCTGATCATCGTATAGATACAGTAAAACTTTCGCTTGTCGCACCTTCTCCCGCGCCTTACTTACCCCAATCGCTTCGATCGTATCCTTCGTCTCCCGCAATCCCGCTGTATCGATAAAGCGAAAAGTGATGCCGTCCAATATCAGCGTTTCCTCTATGGTGTCACGCGTCGTACCGGCAATATCGCTCACAATCGCACGTTCCTCATCTAACAAGGTATTCAGCAAGGTCGATTTGCCCGCATTTGGTTTACCAATAATCGCTACCGGCACCCCATTTTTAATCGCATTTCCATAGGCAAATGAATCGATCAGCTGGGAAATATGGGCTTTTAATTCCCGGATCAATGCCTCAAACTGGGCTCGATCAGCAAATTCGACATCTTCTTCCGAAAAATCCAGTTCCAATTCCAATAGGGCAGCAAAATTGATCAATTGTTCCCGCATTTCCTGCAGTTTATTACTGATCCCGCCACGCATCTGATTTAGCGCAATTTCATGAGAAGCCCGATCTTCAGACGCGATCAAATCGGCTACCGCTTCAGCTTGTGATAAATCCAAACCTCCATTTAAAAAAGCACGCAAGGTAAATTCTCCCGCCTCTGCCGCCCGAGCACCATTCCGGATCAATAAATCGATCACCTCAGAAATGATAAAGGGGCTATTATGCGTCGAGATTTCTACTGAATTCTCCTTGGTATAGGAATTCGGGGCGACAAATATTGTCGCCAGCACCTCATCCACGATCCTTTCGCCATCCCGAATCGTACCAAAATGTACGGTATGACTGGCTTGCTGGGTCAGGTCCTTACCCCGGAAAACCGAATTGGAAATGCGGATCGCATTCGGACCAGAGAGGCGGATCACAGCGATCGCTCCGGATCTGCCCGAAGGAGTCGCCAGGGCGACAATGGTATCTGTACGATCCGAAATGGGATCTCTTTTGGTATTCATGACGCTACGATACATTCGAATAGATTTGTTTCTCAATCTATTACGATAATTATTAAAATTCATTCGTAAAAACGCTCAAAAGAGCGTATATTTGCACTTGGGTAAGTCATTTACGACCAGCTCCCTCTTAACCCCCCAGGGCGGGAACGCAGCAAGGGTACGAGGTCGTAGCGGTGCGATAAATTGTGCTTACCCATTTTTTTTATCCCAGAGCCACATCCAAAGCCATCATCACGATAAATCCCCCAATAAAGCCAATGGTCGCGATATCCGAACTGGTATTTTGTTGCGCTTCTGGAATCACCTCTTCAACCACCACAAAAATCATGGCTCCAGCAGCGAAGGCCAAGGCATAGGGTAGAATTGGAGTGAAAAATCCGACGGCTAATGCACCGACCACCCCGGCCACAGGCTCGACAATGGCCGAAGATTGCCCATAAAGAAAACTCTTACGGCGGCTAAGCCCCATTCTGCGCATGGGCATGGCCACAGCGATTCCTTCTGGAAAATTCTGCAGGCCAATCCCCAAAGCCAGGACTACTGCTCCTCCTATGGTCGCTTCCGGCACACCGCTGGCCGCTGCACCGAATAACACCCCTACCGCCAATCCCTCCGGGATATTATGCAAGGTAATCGCTAGGACCATCAGTGTGGTTTTTTGCCAAGGCGTTTTGATGCCCTCAACCTTCTGAAAATTCACATGAAGATGCGGCAGAACCTTATCAATCCCGAACAAAAATGCCGCACCCAAGATGAAACCGATCACGGCCGGCACCACCTGCGCGAAGCCTTCCCCACCAGTCATTTCAATCGCGGGAATCAAGAGGCTCCATACACTGGCTGCCACCATTACACCACCTGTAAAACCCAGCATTCCGTCCATTAGGTTACGATTAACCTTCGTAAAAAAGAATACCGTCGCTGCGCCCAGCGCAGTCACCAGCCAAGTGAACAGGGTCGCATATAAAGCGGCCCTCACCGGTGAAATACCTTCAAAATAATCAATTATTTGCTCAAACATAAGGCATAACATCAGCTGCGTTATCCAGCTGCCACAAAATTAACATAAAATATGTAAGTTTGTCCTATTCCATAAACACACATTTTCATGAGATTAAGAGCATTCGCCAACAAATACGAACTTAGTTTAGAAAGCCTCCAATATTTTATACATGATTTCGGAATCGATCTGAATTTCCTATTCACCGATAAACATGTAGTGAGTCCAGAATTCGAAGAATTTGTAATCAAGCACTTAGATTTTATCCGGAAATATACGGCAGATAAAATGGAGCTAAAATCCATTGATCAGATCGCCGACACGATTGGTGTGAAAAAAGATGAGGTCGCCCAGTTTTTCATCAAAAACGGCGTGGCGGAAGCGGATCTTCCACAGGTTCGGACTAACATCTCCTCCTTTCAAATTCATATGATGATGGGCGGAAAATACGACTTCATCATCCAGGAAATCCCCCAACATCGCTTCCAAACCAACGACCTCATCGGGTATGCGGACCTGTTCTTTTATGCACTCGACCTGCTGGATCCCTTCATAAACGAGGACCAAATCAAGCTTTGGGGCATCTCAAAACCGGCGGGAATTATCCTGCACGGGCCTCCGGGAAGCGGAAAAATCTTTTGGGCCAAAAAACTGGCGGACATGATCGGCTATAATTTCATCCACGTGTACAATGACTTTCTGGTCAATACCGTCAAAGTGGACAGGCATCAATTTAGCGCGTTCCTCAAACAGCAAATGGAAAAGCCCAAAACCATGCTGTACATTGAAAATTTCGAGGGTTTATGGTGGAGAGAGGGTAACGCCTATTCCGTCCCGGAAACCATGGATCTGGTCAATACCATTCTCCGATTTATCCAAAAAGAAGGTAAGGGCGAACTGGTCATCGCCGGTGGTGTGGAACAATTGTCTAAACTGACCGATGAAATCACCGCGCCAGGCCGTTTTGATCTGCATATTCCAGTCTTCCCGCCTGCACAGGACGAACGGGCACAATTGATCCATTACCATTTGATCAATGATTTAGTCCCGGATTCTCCCCTGTTAGCGATTTTGAAAGCGAATCAGGCAGATCACCCCAACTTTTGGACGCCAGTGGCCACGGAAATGCGACTATTTTCTAACACCATGATCATCGACTTTACCCAATCCCTCAAAAAACGGTTATACGCGATTTTCAGGCGGACCAATAAACTGGATTTCACCATTACCACTCAAATCCTGCAAGCTTGTTTTAACGAAGCGAAAGCAAAATTGACCCAAGAATACTTGCAGAGTTGCTATATATTCATTCAGGAGGCCAAGCAAAATGTGAGCATGGAATTTCCGCAGCGCATCATGGAGCTGGAACACGAATTCTCCACTTTCAAAAAGAAGGAAAAACCCATTGCCAAGATTGGTTTTGAGACTACTGCCGTGCGCGAGCAACAGGAAAAACAGGAGGATCAGGCCTAAAATGCAAAACGTAGCGACAAGCCAAATCCATCAAATTTGAGGCCGGGATAAGGCGATAGCTCCAGCATGGGCTTCCAGTCCAATGCGATATTGATCGGTGCGGTTGGGATCTTAAAATCGACTCCAACCACCCCGTCTATGCTAAAAGCCACCGTGGTCGAATTTTCGAGCTTATCGTCATAAATACCCAAACCACCACCGGCACCGTAGTACCAAAGCAGACCCTGGTAGTCCAGTACTTGGATCCGATCGTGAATCTCATAAAGTCCCAGCACTTTGAACACACCATACTCTCGATTTCCCTGAAAATTAACGATCGCGTCGATCGCATGTCCACCAGGACTTAGGAAATGTTTATATGTGATGCCATTAGACACACCGAAGCGTCCCCCAACGGCATGGGTGTAATATTCTGAACTGGATTGTGCAAAAATCAGTGCCGGACTGCCGAGTAACAGCGCGGCGATCAAAGTCATTTTAAGGTACCGAGTAAATGTATTCATATGGGGTGTTACGATCTAAATTTTGTGTACGTTAAGTTTAATACAAAACAAATGCCAAGGCAGCTTCACCGGGAATTCAAGCGTGAATTTTTTCTGACCAATGCTTGTAAATTTTTAAAAACTCGTATATTAGACCAATTCATGTATTAAACGACATTAAAAACCTGTCGATATATTTATAAACCCGAATACGACATGAAAAGGAATACCAGAATATTTGATTTATTGAGCAACTATCAGGAAGAGCATGCCAAGAAAAAAATGGTCTCAGGCAAATTTGCTGGGAAATGGCGCCATTATTCGACGCAGGAATTCAACCAATTGGTCAATGAATTGAGCCGGGGATTGGTGATAAAAGAAAACATCAAACAATACGATAAGATCGCCTTAATGTCGGCCAATAGGCCGGAATGGAACATCTGCGATTTTGCCGTGAATCAGTTGGGTGCAGCCATTGTCCCGCTCTACCCAACTTTAGCCAATCAAGACCTCGTCCACATCCTAAAAGACGCAAACATATCGGTAATTTTTTTGAGCAATGCCGAATTGTACCAGAAAGTGAAAGTCGCGTTAGAAGAGAATGGAATGGAGATTCCAATTTATGCCTTTGAGGAGGTCGAAGGAACCCAGTCATGGCAGGTGTTGCTGGATTCGGGGCGCGCTCATCCCTCCCTGGACCTACAGCCTTACCGAGATGCGGTGGTGCCGGATGATTTGTTAACGCTTATCTATACTTCTGGGACGACAGGAAAGCCAAAAGGGGTGCACCTCTCCCATAAAAATGTGATGAGCAATGTTTTAGATTGTCAAAAACTGCTGCCCTCCTTCTATAAAAAAGCACTCAGCTTCCTGCCTTTAAGCCATATTTTCGAGCGGATGGTTGTTTATCTGTATATCTCCAAGGGAATCGAGATTCATTATGCGGAAAGCCTGGAGACGGTCGTAGCGGATATTAATGAGGTGAAACCTGATGGATTTACTACGGTTCCGCGGGTGTTGGAAAAGGTATATGACAGCATCATTGCGAAAGGAAAACAGCTCAGTGGCATTAAAAAGTCCCTGTTTTTCTGGGCGGTAGAATTGGGGCACCAGTTTCAAGAACCCGAAAAAAACAGTGCATGGTATAATTTTCGTCTGGGCATCGCCCGCAAACTCATTTTCAGTAAATGGCAGGCGGCATTGGGTGGAAATATTAAAGTGATCATTTCGGGTGGAGCGGCCCTGCAACCACGCTTGGCGCGGATTTTCTGGGCAGCAGACATCCCCGTATTGGAGGGATATGGTTTGACGGAGACCTCCCCGGTGATTGGGGTCAATTCCTTAGAACCTGGCGGCTTAAAATTTGGCACCATCGGCAAAGTACTGGATAGCGTGGAAGTAAAAATCGCATCAGATGGAGAAATCCTGACCCGTGGGCCACACGTAACGAAGGGTTATTACAACAACCCGGAAGCGACTGCGGAATTGATCGATGCGGAAGGCTGGCTGCACACCGGTGACATCGGTGAACTCACTTCGGATGGATTTTTGCGGATAACGGATAGAAAGAAGGAAATATTCAAAACAGCAGGCGGCA
>DASRQK010000244.1:0-3375 GCA_035645875.1 Sphingobacteriaceae bacterium
ACACATCCGCACTCATCACCAGGATGGGGAGGGTAATCCCGTGGCGGCGCAGCTCCACGCCCTCATCGGCAAAGGCCACAGCCAAATAATCGACGCCTTGAAACTGTAGCAATGCGGCCACCTCCGGACTGCCCACGCCATAGGCGAACGCTTTGACCATCACCATCAGCCCCACAGAGGGCCCTATATGTGCCTGATAGGCCTGTACGTTATGGGCCAATGCAGACATGTCGATCTCCATGATCGTTTCATGCGTGCGAGCTGTCAGCCGGGCACTGATCCGCTCGAATGCGTAATGCCGTGCTCCCTTAATCAATATACTGCGATCAGACAAATTCAACGTTGGCAATGCCGCCAGAAGGTCCTCCGTACGTTGAAAAACGACATGTTCACGAACCGGAAATGTTCCCTGATTCGCTGCCAGGGCCGGGCCGACGGTGATCAATTGATCCAACTGGTGACTTTCTAACAGCCTTCGGACCTGTTCATATATATGTACCTCTTCGGTTCCCAGTTCTGGTAGGTCTGAAAGGATCAATGTCTTACGATCGTGCTGCTGCTGCTGACTGAGCAGATCCAGAGAGATCGTCAACGAAGATAAATCGTTACTATACGAGTCATCGATCAGGGTGCTGCGATCCAATCCTTGTTTAAGCTCCAGCCGCATCTCCATGACTTGCAGGTGTGGCATGCGTTGGGCGATGGTTTCAGGATCATAATCCAGCATGCGCATGACTGCCCAACAGGTGATGGCATTATCGATGGAGGCCCGATCGGTAAAGGGAATGTGGATCGCGGACACTCGCCCATGTTCGTCCCGGGCGCTAATTCGTGTCCCGCTACGCCCCTGATCGTCGGTGACCGTTTCAATTTTTTCGACCTGCACCCTCGAATCTTGGGGATATACCGCTTGCTTCACATCCTGAAGCATAAGCGCTTTTTCACTTTCTTTTTCATCGGCATCTGCAAAACCCTCCTGATGGGCCATTCCGAGATTGGTCAACACCCCCAGATCAGGGCGGATCATTTCCGCCAAATACTTCATCTCACCGGCCCGACTAATGCCCGCTTCAATAAGCGCCAAATCATAGGTATCATCCATTTGCCAGAGGGAAAGGGCGACGCCAAGCTGGGAATTGAAACTTTTCGGACTGCGGATGATGCGGTACTCGGGAGAAAGTAATTGGAATAGCCAATCCTTAACGATGGTTTTTCCATTGCTCCCAGTGATCGCCATCACGGGATAATCGAATAGTGATCGGTGGTAACCCGCTAATTGTTGCATCGCGCGCAAACTGTCCCGGACCCAAAAAAAATTCGCATCAGGATAATTCGTGTAATCTACAACAAGAGAAACCACAAAGTTTCGAACGCCTTTTTCATAAGCTGCAGCGATGAAATCATGCCCATCACGTACCCCTTGAAGCGCGAAAAAAAGCGATAGAGAAGCTTGCCGAATTCGTCGACTGTCGTAAGCCAAGGTGTCGATTTGGGCGCTCGAATCGGCGATATGTTGATCCATCGGATCCATCACTTTCACCAATTCCGGGATAGAATATACTTTTTGTGCCATATCTGAAGGGTGCAATTTCAGAATTTTTTGGAGATTTATAGAATTATTCGTACATTACCTATTGGGACCAATTTTATAAGATGGAGGAAAAGACAAAAACACTCACCTTCACGGCGGCAAAGGCTAAAGCGATGCAATATTGTGCCTACCAGGAGCGATCTCAACAGGAAGTCCGGGATAAATTATACGCTTGGGGGCTGCACCGAGAGGAGGTGGAAAACGTGCTGACCGAACTGATTTTGGAGAATTTTCTGAACGAAGAGCGTTTTGCGATCGCCTATGCCGGCGGCAAACATCGGGTCAATAAATGGGGGCGCCATAAAATAAAACAAGGTTTGAAGCTAAAAGCAGTCTCCGCTCCCTTGATCCGAACGGCCCTAAACAGCCTGGATGAAGCGGAATACCTACAGAATTTACAGGAGCTGCTGGACAAAAAAGCCACCTCTCTCCCGGAAACAGATCCCTATAAACGCCGCCAGAAGCTGGTTAACTATGTATTAAGCAAAGGTTATGAAAGTGATTTGATTTTCGAAACATTGAATGACAAGGATTTACAATGAAATTCGAAAATATTGACGGGATTTTTTCAAAAATATTTGATATAAATACAAAACTACCTATATTTGCACCTGTTGACAAAGCAGCACTGGCTCTGGCCGAATCTGCAGTCAATTAAAACCAAGCGAAAGTAGCTCAGTTGGTAGAGCGCAACCTTGCCAAGGTTGAGGTCGCGAGTTCGAACCTCGTCTTTCGCTCCAAATCCCTTCTACTTGCACCCAAGCGCTAAGAGAAGGGATTTATTGTTAAGGGCTACAGGCCGGTGACCGCAATGTCCACCACTGTAGCAGCACTTACACGCACCAGCCTGGATGGTGGAACTGGTAGACACGCAGGACTTAAAATCCTGTTCCCGTTAAAGGAGTGCGGGTTCGATTCCCGCTCCAGGTACTTACAAAGAGACGCTAATTGCTAGTGGTCTCTTTTTTTATGCCTTATGAAATCGGAAGGTGGCCAATGAAATCTGAAGGATCTAAAATTACCATATTCATTTTCAGTACTTTACAGGACTTATAATCGGAAGTGTCTAAACTGAAAAAAACCTATTGCACAAATGTCCGGACATTTGTGCAATAGGGTTTTCGGCGAATCGACTATACCACAAGAAAAACATGTGAATCACGAATACATGTGAATCCTAAAACGTTTGGACCCGATCGCTTTTATAATAACCCTGAGTAACCCGGATTCTACGGAACGAGCGACTCCGCTTTAAAGCCGGCTTTTTGGATCACAGCCAATACGCCTTCCTCGGTAATGCCCTCGGACGTCACGTTCAATATTTTATCCGGGTGATCGGTATCCACATGCCAATCCGCCAAACCTTCCGCTTGATCCAGATGAGGTTTTACAGCTGCTACACAGCCGCCGCAATTCATGTTGGTTTTGAATCTTAATGTTGTATTTTTCATGATTACTGTTTTAATAAACCGGATTCCCCACGGGCATCCGGGACAAATCATTCTGATAAATCATTCTATTATACAAATATCGGGATTCAATTTTAAATGGCTGTTGTAAGATTAACATTTATAATTGTAAGATTATATGTTGAAATTCTCCAACTAATAATCCACGCCAATTCCAACTTTCATGTTGAATTTACCATCTGTAATACGCACCGTTTTTCCAGATGCATCCATCGCATGAAGGGTCATCTGAAAATTCCCAGCTAACTTGGTATATCCTTCCAAGTCTGTAGACTGTCCGGCCACCGTCTGTATTCCAATTTCAAAATCTGTGAT
>DASRQK010000245.1:0-4895 GCA_035645875.1 Sphingobacteriaceae bacterium
TTGACCAGCACCGATAACGATTATTTTGGTTTTATAAACCAGCATAACGACCTGGATATCATCGTTTAGGGTGCTGAGCTTTTGGGAGATTCCGACTTCCGGGCCACTGCTAAACCGATGAAAAAGCCAATCAATGAAGGAACAATCCATCCCAAATCAATGGAAAACAAAGGAATGTAATCCAAGACGGACAGGGCCGTCGGACTCAGCAATCCCAGCACTTTCAGCAAACTAAAAAAACCGATAATGGTCGAACCTATCAAAGCCCCAATATAAGGCTCGCGCCTTTTCACTTTGGGTCCCAAGATCACAATATATAAGACCAAGGTTATCACGACCGGATAAACAAAAGCCAGCGGAGGATAGGCAAATTGTATGATATTATCTACACCATTTACGGCTAATATCGCGGATATCACGCAGCAAATGGTCACCAAGGTCTTATAGCCCACCTTCCCGTTGAATAAGTTATTAAAAAAAATGCCAAATGCGGAAGTCAAAGCGATCGCGGTAGTCAAACAAGCCAATGCGATGCTAATCGCGATCGCCAATAAACCATAATCTCCTAAGACACTTTGAGTAATGTGGATCAGGAGTGCAGAACGACCGATATTCAGATCACTCACTCCCGAGGTCGCTCCCAGGTATAACAAGCCTCCATAAATGATAAACAAACAAAAGGTGGCCAAAAGTCCGGAATACGTGACCACCCGGATTTTTGACTTTCTTTCCGTGTATCCCTTATCGGTAGCAGAACTGATAATAATACCTGCAAAGATAACCGAAGCCATCACATCCAGGGTCTGATAGCCTTCGATGAATCCGAGCGAAAAAGCTTCCATGCTGGTCAGGTCCGTCGGGCCATAATCACCCTGCACGAAGACCACCCCCACGACGATCAACAATAATAACAATACAAGCAATACAGGCGTAAGGATATTCCCGATGATATCGACCACCTTAGAAGGACGAATAGTCAGTATCCAGGCCACCGTAAAAAATAGAATAGAGGCTAATATAGGACTGAAATTCGGAAAACTGGGCAAAATACCCACTTCATAGGTCGTCGCTGCTGTACGGGGAATAGCGATCAGTGGACCGATACATAACACAATAATACTTCCTAAGATCGGAGAAAGGTACGGGTGTACCCGAGCACCTAAATCCGTGATGGACTGCCCGGATTGAACCACTGACAGCACACCCAAAAAGGGCAAAAGAATGCCCGTCAAGGAAAAAGCAAAGATGGTAACCCAGACATAACTTCCCACCTGTATCCCCAAATAAGGTGGTAATAGCAGGTTTCCTGCCCCAAAAAACATCGCAAAAAGCGCAAAACCAATGGTTAGGATATCCTTGTTTTTTCTATTCATAATTTATGGTAAGTTTGTATTAATTTAGTCGAAAGTACTTAAAAAATCGGAAAGCCCCAATGCGTAACGGTTCCGTTACTATCGGCAGCGACATTCAGTGACAAAAAATAACCCGCAGATCATGGATATCCAAACCCTTAAAGCCCGCTTAGAACTCCCCTTGATCGCCGCTCCCATGTTTTTGGTATCGGGCACCAAGCTGGTCATCGAATGCTGTAAAGCAGGCGTGGTCGGTACTTTTCCCGCGCTCAATGGTCGAACTTCCGAAGATTTTGAGCAGATGCTGATCGAAATTCAGCGCGAACTCCAGCGCCACAGGGACGAAACCGGAAAAGAACCGGCTCCTTATGGGGTGAACATCATAGTAAACCGGACCAATCCCCGCGTCATGGCTGATCTCGCCTTATGTATCAAATACCAGGCACCCCTTATTATCACTTCTTTAGGTGCAGTAAAAGATTTGGTTGATGCGGTCCACAGTTATGGCGGTTTGGTGTTTCACGATGTAATCAAAAAACGCCATGCGGAGAAAGCAGCCGAAGCCGGTGTGGACGGCATCATCGCGGTCGCCGCCGGGGCCGGCGGTCATGCCGGAACAGCGAGCCCCTTCGCCTTAATTAAAGAAATAAAACAAGTATTTAACGGGATGGTGATTCTGGCTGGTGGTTTGAGTGAAGGGGCGGACATTGCCGCGGCGCAGGTCATGGGTGCTGATTTGGCTTATATGGGTACGCGATTTATAGCGACTCAGGAAAGCTTGGCCTCTCCGGAGTACAAAGCCTTATTAGTCTCCACTACGATCGATGATATTATGTATACGGATGCGGTCTCCGGAGTTCCTGCTAATTTTATCCGTCAAAGCATACAAGCGGCAGGCATTGATCTGAATCAGAAAAAAGAAGAAGATTTTTCCGAACTGTCTACCGCCCAATCCAAAGCTTGGAAGGACATCTGGTCCGCTGGTCACGGGACGAGCGCCATTCAGGAAATCTTACCCACTGCCGAGCTGATCCAGCATTTAAAGCAAGGGTACAAAGACCGCATCCGTTAAATTTTACTGCTGGTCGCGCAAATGCTTCACCTTATCGTGTGCCGCCAGCAGCTCATTTTTCTGCTGGTTAATGAGCGCACGTGCCGCCTGAGCGATGTCTGCTTCCATTTGTGCGTCCTTATAGGCTTTTTGAGCCGCATCTTCGCCATATTCACAACTTTCTAACACGGCTTTACGGTCATCGGTCGCGAAAGCCTGCTTCACTCCCATCCACGTCCGGTAAATTTTACCAGCTGCTGTGGTTTCCTCCGCTACCTCATGATCCCATATCCCAGGCTGACGCTGCAATTCATTTTTCAAGGCCTCGCTTTGCTCGATAAAACCAGTAAATAAGACCTTCAAATCTGCATTACCGTCTGGCAACTCATTCACCGCCTTCTTGTAACCCTCGATGCGGTCGTTGTTGATCTTAATTAAATCGTTTAAAACTTCTCTTGTTTTCTTTAAATCTTCCATAATATATTGCTTTTATTTTGGCTATAGAACAACAGGGAGCGGTAATTAGTTCGGCGAATTAGAAGAATGAGTAGAAATTAAAGCACAGAAAGACCCTGTAAATACCCGCATCATCTATTGAATGAGATTTTTATCGGCCAATAGCGTCTCGTTGGTCAGATCCAGACGCAGCGGAGTGATCGAAACTTTTCCGTGCTCGAATGCCCAGCGGTCCGTACCCGCTTCGGCGGGTTCCATTTTTCGCACTGTAAACCAAAAGTGTTGACGCCCCATGGGATCGGTACCGGGCACGATCACACCATCATATAGACGCACCGATTGGCGCGTCCATAGAATTCCATCCGGATTTCGCGGTAGATTTACATTGTATAAACCCAGTTCATTCTCATGGAGCAAGGTTTCCAAAGATTTCTTTACGAAGGGTGCCAAACGCTTGAAATCAGGTTCGGTTTTACCCACAATGGTGCTGAAAGCGATGCCTTTTATCCCGAATAGAACTGCTTGTTTTGCCGCGGCCAGCGTACCCGAATGCCACATGGAATTCCCGAGATTTGGCCCCATATTGATGCCGGAAAGCACCACATCCACACTTTGCCAGAGATGAGTACCCATGGCCACACAGTCGGCCGGGGTGCCATTGACCCGAAACGCCTCCACCCCCTCTAAATGCAGGGGAGTTTTTCGATAACGTAGGGGTCTGGAATGGGTTACGGCATGTCCCATGGAAGATTGTTCCACATCGGGCGCGACCACCATCACCTCACCAAAAGCGCTGGCACATTCTGCGAGCGCCGCCAAGCCCGGGCTATAGATTCCATCATCATTAGTCACTAATATCTTCATGTATATACAACAAATAAGCCTTCACATTTGTTTATCTGCTACATGAAGCGCGCATTAATCGATCAACAAATGAAAAAAATCACCGTTTTACACAATCCCACTGCCGGAGACGAGGACCACTTCCGCACCGAGCTGCTCCAGGATTTGCAGCAGGCCGGCTATGACCCCAGCTACTTTTCGATTAAAAAGGACGATCAGTGGATAGAAGCGATGGATCAAAGCCAAATGCTCGTGATTGCCGGTGGGGACGGTACCGTGCGCCGGGTCGTCGGAGAAATGATTCGATGGGATGTTTTACGCAAACGGCCTCCCATGGCGCTATTGCCCATGGGAACCGCGAATAACCTGGCCCGCAGTCTAGGGATTGATCCCGAAAAATCACAGCGCGCACACATTAGCGATTGGCGGATCAGTAGCCCACAACGCTTCGACCTGGGTGTGATTAAAGGCCATAAAGTCACCGATTTTTTTCTGGAAGGTGCGGGAGTTGGCTTATTTCCGGCATTGATCCAACGGATGAAAACATTGAAAAAGGCGAATGATCCTGAATTAAGTGCGGAAGAGAGCCTACGGCTGGCTCGGGAAGCGCTATATAAATTGACTGAAAATTGGAAAGCACAGGATTACCGGCTGGAAACCCATCAAGGGATTCGCGAAGGGAAGTTTTTGCTGATCGAGGCCATGAATATATGCTCGATCGGTCCCGTATTGGAGCTCTGTCCGGATGCCGTCACTCAGGATGGTTACCTGGATTTGGTCTGCATAGAGGAGGCCCAACGAGAAGAGCTCCTGACTTATATAGAGGCCAAGTTACAAGGCAAGGACCTGATCACGAAATGGCCCTGCATACGGGTGAAATCCGCTACCTTACATGTCGACAGTGCGCAAATGCACATAGACGATCGGCTGGTGGACGTTCCCTACAAGCCCCTCATCCTCGAATCTCGGGAACATATTTTAGAATTTCTTAAGATGCCGGAATTGAGCCTATAGGTCATTGACCCAGCTAATTAGAAAGTCATGAACCCTAAAAAGTAAACGCATGGTAGAAAAAAGTTCAGTAAAAAAAGAATCGGGCGTGAAAGCCTTTTTTAAAAAATGGTTCACCATCGTCAAAAGCACCTTTACCATTTTCGGTGACGTTCGGGGACTCAAATACAGTGCATCCCTGG
>DASRQK010000246.1:0-7797 GCA_035645875.1 Sphingobacteriaceae bacterium
GCGTTAAAAAATGCGCCGATCGAAAAAAGAGCGACTAAGAGGATAAATATAGGGGATCTGCTCATCATGCTTAGAGCAATTCATTCTCAAATTGCTTAATGAATCGAACATCATTTTCAGAGAATAGTCGTAAATCTTTGATCACATATTTCAGGTTGGTAATGCGCTCAATTCCCATCCCAAAGGCATAACCGCTAAATTCATTCGGGTCAATGCCGACATTCTTCAAGACATTCGGGTCGACCATTCCGCAGCCTAAGATCTCTACCCAACCGCTCCCTTTACATAGGGTGCAGCCCGCTCCCTGGCAAATGGTGCAACTAATGTCCATCTCCGCGCTGGGCTCTGTAAATGGAAAATAAGAAAGTCTGAAACGTACTTTGGTACCTTCGCCAAACATCTCTTGGACAAAATAAAACAAGGTCTGCTTCAGATCAGCAAATGAAACGTCTTTATCAATGTATAAGCCCTCCACCTGATGGAAAAAGCAATGCGCTCGGGCGGAAATCGCCTCATTTCTATACACCCTACCCGGCATGATGGCACGAAAGGGCGGTTTACCCTGCTCCATCATCCGAACTTGCACGGATGAGGTATGTGTCCGAAGGGCAATGTCTTCGCCCTCAGCACCTTTTTTGATGAAAAAAGTATCTTGCATATCCCGGGCAGGATGCTCGGGCGGAAAATTCAGGGCCGAAAAGTTATGCCAGTCATCTTCGATTTCGGGCCCCTCTGCGACAATGAATCCCAGTTTACTGAAGATGTCTACAATCCGCTTACGAATCAAAGAAAGTGGATGCCGCGAGCCCAGTTGAAAACCTTGGCCGGGGAGGGTAAGGTCATCATCCGTTCCACTGCTGGCAGCAGTATCGCCTGAGGCGAGGCTTTCTTGTAGGGATTTATAGGTTTGCTCAGCCAGCTGCTTAAATTCATTCAGCACCTTGCCCAACGCACGTTTCTCATCCGAAGAAACCGTTTTAAACTCTTCGAACAGCCCCTTTACGATACCTTTATTAACCAGAAAGCGGAGTCGGAATGCCTCTAATTCCTCAGCCGAACTCGCTGAAAAGCCGTTGATTTCTTTTGTATATTGATTGATTTTCTCCTGCAACATGAGGCCAAAGATACGGGATTCTGAATCAAAACGGAAAATCTAAAGACATCAGTTTTGCTTTCAGGGTATCAAATCGATTCAGGGCTTCCAAGGCTTCTTTAAATTGGCCATGCCCGTGATAAATATCTCCCAGCGCATCTTGGATCGCCAATTTTAGAACCAAGTCATCGGTTTGATCGCCGGACAGTTCATCGGCCAATAAATATTCATTGATGGCGACCGTCGTATTGCCCGAGGACTTTTTCACTTCAGCCAAGTCAAAAAGGATTAGTGGCAGAAATTCTTGTAGGTTCTTATTATCAATGATTTCTTTAGCTTGCAATAAAAACCATTGCGCCTCCGGATGTCGATTCTGTAATCTATACACATCGGCCAGCGTGCGGTAAGTAAAAATCCGGCCCAGATCGCCGCTTCGACTGCGCATTTGTCGATACATGGGCTCGACGGTCCGGATCAAATCCTGCTCCGCTTCATAAAAATGCCCTTGCTTAGCCTTCAAAAATGCTAAACGCATCTGAGCCCGAGCCTGTAGCAAACGATTATTACGCTGCCGCGCTTCATGCACCAAATTCGTATATAAGTCCTGTGCACAGCGCAAGTCATTGTCGTACTCATACATCAGCGCCAAGCTATTTCGTATTTGCATGACGTCCTGATAATTATTGACCGCCAATTTGGCCGATAGCGCTTTTTCTAAGTTAGCATGTGCCTGTTCCGTAGCGCCAATGCGAAAATACTCCCTTCCTAACAGGAGGTAAAGATCACCGATTTGGTCCCAATCACCCCATTGACTCAGCCGATCAATCTCCATTAAAAGCCAGCCCTCCGCACTCTGCTTGTCTCCCGCCAACAGGTCGACATTGAGCGTGGAATTCCCCACATTTCGAAGATCGTTCAGGGTCGTCGCCTTGGAGAGCATTCTGGGTAAAGCGATGGTTTCCGCTAATTTGCTTTCGATCTGACGGCTCAACAATTCGGCATCAGAGGGTGGTGGTGGCAGGTGATACACGCGCGGACCAATGCCATCAAAATCACGATCATATGTGGTTTGGGCAAGCGAAACAGCCATCCAACAGAATTGGAGCAGTACAAAATGAGCGAGAAAAACAACTAAAGCGTTTCGGTTTATCATTTAATTCAGCCTATAAGGAGCTTCTAATACAAATTTAGGGATTTCCACCTCAAATTCTACACCATCGACTTCGCGCAACATCCCGTAAGTCCCCCACATGCTGCCCAAATCCGATTTCAAATTACAGCCCGAAACATAAACATGCTCTTCACCGGGAGCGATGACGGGCTGCTCCCCCACCACACCTTCTCCCAACACCTCGCGCAGGTCTCCAATGGAATCAAAAATGAACCAATGCCTGTTCAATAGTTTGACACGGTAAGCACTCAAATTTTCAATCCGCACTTGGTAAGCGAACATATAATGCTCGTGTTCCGGATTTGAAAAATCGGACTGATACACCGTTTCTACTGAAACCTTTACTCCGTCGGTGATTTGCGTACTCATAGGATCATACAAATCTAATGATTTATTAATTAAGCGGTCACCCCTGCTTGAACCATGGACAACTGCTGTGCCATTTTACCGGCGATGTCCTTAAATACCGGCACAATAGGACTTTCTTCATCTAATAAAGCGGGAAATCCATTGTCCCCAGCGTCGCTAATCGACTTGACCAATGGAATTTCACCTAAAAAAGGAATATCGTATTGTTCCGACAAGCGTTGACCGCCACCTTTTCCAAAGATGTAATACTTATTATCAGGCAATTCCGCCGGAGTAAAGTAAGCCATATTCTCTACCACGCCCAAAAGCGGAATATTGATGGAGTCCATTAAAAACATTCCCATTCCTTTAATGGTATCTGCCAGAGCGACTTGCTGAGGCGTAGTCACCACCACTGCACCTGCAATCGGGAAAGACTGAGAAATAGTGATATGCACATCTCCGGTCCCGGGAGGCAAATCGACTACTAAGTAATCCAAATCTCCCCAATCGGCATCGTTGAACAGCTGCTTCACCGCCGTACTCACCATCGGACCCCTCCAAGGAACCGGTTGATTAGGGTCGGTAAAGAAACCAATGGATAATAATTTCAAGCCATATTTTTCAATCGGCTGGATCAATGCCTTACCCTCCGGACCCTGCACAGAGGACGGTTTTGCGCCCTCTAATCCAAACATGATCGGAAGCGAAGGGCCGTAAATGTCGGCATCCAATAAGCCAACTTGTGCGCCACTGTCGGCGAGTGCCAGCGCCAAGTTAGCAGCCACGGTAGATTTCCCGACTCCGCCTTTACCGGAGGAAACCAAGATGATGTTTTTGATTTGCTTCAAATGCTCAGAACTTACACCCCGCACCTGAGAGGTCATACGCACGTCCACATGTAGGTTTTTATCAATAAAAAGGGAGATCGCATTCCGACACGCACGCTCAATATGGTCTTTTAGGGGGCAGGCAGGCGTGGTCAATACCACATCAAAAGCCAATTTCCCCTCTTCTATTTTGATGTTTTGAACCATATTGAGCGTGACCAAATCCTTTTTTAAGTCAGGATCCTCTACATGGCTCAATGCGTCCAATACTTGTTGTTTAGTAATCATAATACAAAAATACATAAACTAATGTATTTATTGTCACCCGAGTGTTGATAAAGCATTATCTTTGTCTATTCATGAAAATCCAGATAGACGACAAAGAATTTACGCCCTTGATTACCTACGATCAAATTCTGAAGCGGGCGAGGCTCATTGGTATACAATTAAATGTAACGTATGAGCATCAACACCCGGTTTTTATCGGTGTCTTAAATGGGTGTTTTATGTTTATGGCAGATTTGATGAAGGAAGTAAACATTGCATGCGATATCTCATTCGTCAAATTATCCTCTTATCCGGACGGCGCCGAGCGAGGAGAAATCAGCGAACTGATCGGGTTGGAACGAGCGCTTCGAGGACGAGATGTCGTCATCGTTGAAGATATTGTGGATTCAGGCAGCTCGCTAAAGTACACCTTAGACCTGATCCAACAAGAGGAACCGGCGTCGATTTCGGTGTGTACTTTATTATATAAACCAAAAGCGGTGAAATATCATTTTGATAATATTGCCTATGTAGGTTTTGAGATACCCAATGATTTTGTGGTAGGTTATGGATTAGATTACAAGGGAATGGGGCGCACCTTAAAAGACATCTATAAGGAAGTTCCAAAAACCGAGCATGCATGACGATCATGACGAATGTACTGTCGGACCCAGAAGTGCTTACCTTGGCTACAGAAGCTGGAAAAACCGTCAGACCCCTCTGGATCATCATCACGATTGGGGTTTTAATGTTATGCCTGGCCATAACGCACGCGACTTTCCCCTCCACCGTATCCCAAATCATACGATCCTATTACGACCAAGCTCTTTTTAATCAAATCGGGAGGGGAGAAAATCTTTTTTCGACTTGGCCCGCCTTCATACTCTTTATTTTATTAGGACTATCGACAGGCTTGTTTTTTTACTTGGCCGCACCGGATATTCAATCGAAATTTAGTGAATATCCCGGTTATTTGATTTATTTGTCACTTTCTGCAGCCGTTTTACTACTGTTTTCTTTGAAAATTCTGGTCACTCGATTTATTTCCTACGTATTTGGCATCCGACGCTATTTCCGGACCTATATTCGCGTTTTATTTTTATCATTTTTTAACTCCTCTTACTTATTCTTTATTTTTGCGCTGGCTATCAGCTTATTACCTGCTGAAAACACGGGTTGGCTGGCGAGGACGGGGCTCATTTTGGCTGGCGCGATTTTACTGTTAAGATTGGGGAAAGTGGCCGCCGATTTATTAAGCACCTACAGGTTTCCTATTTTTTATTTAATTGTGTACCTTTGTACCCTTGAAATAGCACCCATACTTATTTTGATAAAAATAGTATATTTATAATCATATAAAGATGCAAGTGTCTGATACTGATAGAGAAAAAAAAGTAAAGAGCATTTTAGTCACACTGCCTAAGCCCGAAAATGACAAGTCGCCATATTTCGCTCTTGCGCAGAAATACAACCTCAAACTTGACTTTCGGGGTTTTATTCACGTGGAGGGTGTTCCAGCGAAGGAATTTCGAAAAGAGAAAATAAATCTTGCTGATTTCACAGCTGTGATCTTTGTCAGTAGAAATGCTGTGGATCATTTTTTCCGCATTTGTGAAGAAATGCGGTATGAGGTTCCGGTCGACCTGAAGTATTTCTGCATTACGGAAACCATTGCATTGTACCTACAAAAATACATACAATACAGAAAGCGCAAAATATTTTTCGGAAAAGGATCGACCAATGATCTGGAAGAAGTATTAAAAAAACACCCTAAAGAAAAGTTTCTGTACCCGTGCGCTGATGTTTCCAATGAAGAAGCCCTCGGGTGGATGCAGGAAAATGGCTACGACTTCACACCTGCAGTGCTCTTTAAAACGGTCGTGAGCGATCTATCTGATTTAAAAGAGGTCTTTTATGATATCATCGTGTTTTTCAGCCCTTCCAGCGTTCAATCACTGTATGAGAATTTTCCGGATTTTCAGCAAAATAACACGAGACTTGCAGCGTTTGGCCCCAGCACCCATCAGGCGATATTGGATCGGGGGCTGATTTTGGACATTCCTGCGCCGACTCCGGATGCACCAAGCATGACCATGGCCGTGGAACAGTATATCAAGCGCGCCAACAAATAATTTTCTGTAATTATTTCCTTAGAATTCAATCTGTTTTCCGCATATTTGTAACCTATTGCGGTCCTATCATTATGCGACTGGCTTTCGTATGAAGTCGGATGCTGAAATTGTTATGGACAATTGGTCTGGATTTTGTGACAAAGAATCAGCTATAACGCACTATTAAACTTAAAAATAATCTTGCATGGACAATAAATACAAATGGATCTCTGTACTGGGTTTATTGGTGATCATCGCCATTTATGGCGCCGTCACCCCACAGGAGGCGCTTCGCCGTGGCCCTTATAAGGGCATGGTTTATATTCCGGGAGGGACCTTTAACTTGTCTACCACTCCACAAGGCATTTCCATGATGGATTTTAATCAAAACAGTCGACAGGTTACCATTACCCCTTTCTACATGGATCAAACACCGATCACGAATGAGCAATACCGAGAATTCGTCCATTGGGTGAGGGATTCCATCGCCGTCAAAAACCATGGTTTGGCGGATTATTTAAAAACCGGACCAAATGGAGAGGAATATATCGATTGGGACCAGGTTTATGGCCGAAGATCATCGCTCTTTAGTGAAAGAAACAGGTCGGATAATCCCAATATCCAAAGTGCTTGGGAGCAATTTTTCTATCCGGATAATCCAAACTTCTATATGAAGCGGGAATACAACACCCATCTTTTCGTGTATCAATATGCATGGTATGACCTGCGTGCAGCGATTGCAGCCCGAAATGACGAGACCAAGACCAGAGAAGATTTTATTCGTAGAACAGCTGTGAATGTCTACCCAGACACCACGGTTTGGGTGGCTGATTTTTCCTATGCGCAAAACGAACCGATGGTAAAGGCTTATTTTTCGCATAACTCCTACAATAATTATCCGGTGGTGGGCGTGAATTGGAATCAGGCGCAAGCTTTTAACAATTGGAGAACCAAAAAATTCGAAATCGAACAAGCGAAAAAGGATGAAAATGAGCGGATTGAGATCAATCCCTTCGATTTAGCCACCGAAGCGGAATGGCAATACGCAGCCAATGGCAACCAGGGCGACCTTGCTTACCCATGGGGTGGAGCGTCTGCCCGGAATGGTGGCGGTCAATTACTGGCGAACTTTAAACCTGGTCGAGGAAATTACATCGAAGATAATTACGCGTATACCTCCCCAGTTGATAGCTTTTTTCCGAATGATTTTGGATTATATGATATGGCCGGAAATGTGTCGGAGTGGACTTCTTCCAGCTTCGACGAGTCGGCATCCACCTTTTTACACGATTTGAACCCGGTCTATCGATATAACAGTGAAGAAGAAGATCCGGCCTATTTAAAGCGCAAAGTGATCAAGGGCGGCTCTTGGAAAGACACTCAAGATTTTCTCCGCAATGAAAAATCCGCTTATGAGTACCAAGACTCGGCCCGCTCATACATCGGTTTTCGTAGTATTTCACATGCATTGGGTGCTAATTAATGCCGGTCAGTCGGGAATTCACGATGTGCAGAATATTGAAACAATAACCAATTATAGATTACATTAAAACATGGCACAAAAAGAAAAATTTAAAATAGGCATTGACAATGTCATTTCTTGGGGAGCAGCAGTCGTCATCATCGGTTTGATGGCAAAATTAATGCATTGGCCCTGGGGCGATTGGATGATTATTGTGGGATTGGGCACAGAGGCTTTTTTGTTTTTCCTTTTGGGTTTCCAAAAACACACCTCCAGTGACGCTCCCGTTGCGGGCGTGGCACATACGAATGTGGGCGCTACTGCCGCATTGGACAACCTCTTGGATCGGGGACAGGTTAGCCCGGAGATGATTGGAAGATTGGGTGACGGCCTTAAAAAGTTCGGCGATCAAGTTCATGCGATCTCGAATGTTTCGGATGCGTCCATTGCGACCAATCAATTCGCAGACACCCTGAAAAATACCACCGACGGCTTCCAGAAAATGAATGCATCCC
>DASRQK010000247.1:0-11517 GCA_035645875.1 Sphingobacteriaceae bacterium
AAGCGTGAATTCGTGCCACATATGTTCGCGATCTATAGCATGGAGTTTCACCCGAACTTACCTGTTTTCGCGACCGCCAGCAGGGATAAATCTGTAAAAATTTGGTCCGCCGAGGATTTTCGATTATTGAAATCTTTGAGCATAGAAAAGGGCTGGGAGGCACATCGTTTATCGGTCAATGCCTTGACCTGGCACCCCAACGGGGACCAATTGTTTACCACCGGTGACGATAAAGTGATCATGGTGTGGGATGTAAAGAAATAACATGCAAAAAAAAGGACAAAACGAACGAATTATCTTGGGTATAGATCCGGGAACAGCGATCATGGGCTACGGCATTATCCTAGAGCGCGGTCGGGAATTGTCCCTAATCAGTATGGGTGTGATCAAGCTCAATCATTTGGATGATCATGGGTTGAAACTGCAACGCATTTTTCAAAAAACGACGGCCTTGATAAAGGAGTATAAACCGGATTGCATGGCTTTGGAGGCACCCTTCTATGGGAAGAATATTCAGATCATGCTGAAATTGGGGCGCGCTCAGGGCGTGGCTATGGCTGCAGCGCTGGATAGAAATCTTCCCATTTTTGAGTATGCGCCCCGGCGAATCAAACAATCGGTAACAGGACATGGTAATGCCAGCAAAGAGCAAGTGGCGGCTATGCTACATACCTTGTTGAAATTCGAGGAGAAGCCCGAGTTTCTGGATGCCACTGATGGATTGGCTGTCGCGGTTTGCCATGCCTTTCAAGGTGGGACAGCAGGAGGGAGTGTGAAGGGGAAAAGTTTCTCCAGTTGGTCCGCATTTGTTAAAGATCAAGACAAATCTGGTCGTGTAAGTGGGCTTTGACCTGCTTTTTTGCTTAAATCAACATGAAATCTAATAAATTTTTCCATTTTCGTTATTAACCTTAGAAAATTCTGCTATTTTTAAGGAATTATTAATAGTATTTGGTTTGGACATAAAAAAAACTCCTTTGGGAGAGGAGTTTTTTTGAAATCAATTATAAACCTATATTAATTTAAGGAGGGACGCGTTAATAACATGCATTGCACGAGGCAATTAATCGATGTTGATTACAAATATATTAATCATTTTGATTTATCACTATTTTTTTTGCAATAAATTTTGACATGAAATATAATTACCAAAATTATGATTTGGACCAGCTGGATATACAAATTTTATCTACGCTGATGGCGGACGCTTCTATTGCCTATACCGAGATTGCCAAAAAACTCGAAGTATCCGGGGGGACCATTCATGTGCGCATGAAGAAGATGGAAGAAATGGGAGTCATAAAAGGCTCTCACTTGCAAATTAACCCACAGTTGGTCGGTTTCGACGTCACCGCTTTCTTGGGGATTTTTTTGGAAAAGGGCTCGCAGTACAAACACGCCGTGGAACAACTCAGGAATATTCCCGAGGTAGTCGAACTGCATTACTGCACCGGATCCTATAGTATGTTTGCCAAAATTATTTGCCGAGATACGGAGCACTTGCGCGAGGTACTTAATGGCGGGATTCAATCCGTGGAAGGGATCCAACGCACCGAGACCATTATCTCCCTCGAGGAAAGTATTAAAAGACAGATCAAGCTCATCTGATGGGGCAGTGCCTTTAAATTTAGGCGTCCACTCACCGGGTAATTCGACCTTGTCGATCAATCCGCACATCAAATGGCTTGACAAACTCGTCCATCAGAACCGAGAAATGCCTCCGGGTAATCGGCATCGTCGGGTCAAAATCTGCTTCAAAACCCCAACGTCGTGACCAAAGATTTTCGACCTGCTCATCCAATTCATTTCCTCTATGGGCAATGTATTTGATGAGGCTCAATAATTCACCCAAGCTCAGGGTATCCGAACGGGTAGTTGACTGGCGGTCTTTAAACCAAATCTGACTCCTGGAGAACAGTGTATGTAGCACGGGTTCAATTTCGGAGCTCGTAACCCTTTTCTCGCCCGAGAAAAGGTAACGCCCTTCAGCGCCCAAGGTGGGCTCAAAAATCGCGAGCGCTCCAATGCGTTGAATAGCTTGAAAATGAGGGTCCTGTATTAGGATGTCTTGATAAGGTACGATCCGCGCACCATATTGTAGGAGTTCAGCCTGAACCTGTCTCACCTCGATTTGATCACTTGTCGTTTTATAGAAGGCCACATAGGCTGCTGCTGCCCCCACGGCCTGACCTGCGTGCGCGAGCAGGGGTAGGTCGTCGATATGGTCCCGAAGTAAGGGCGATAAATAAGGGTTGTGCTTGGTGAAAAACAAGTTCTCCTCTTCGGTGGGGATCAGTTGGGTCAATCCCAAGGCCTGGGCCTTCCCGCCCAAATCGGTTACGATTACTCCAGTTTTCCGTATTTCTTGATCCGCCTTCCCAAAATCAGGCTGAATTCCGGATTCCTGTGCTATTCGACCTTCCGGCGAGGCATCAACTATACTTCGGACGCTGAATCGCGTGCCATTGTTCAAGCGAACTTGCCAATTTCTCCGTTTTTTCTGGACCGAGCGTAGTCCCGGCTGGAAATAAATATGTAAGTGGGCGTATTCGTCCAATTCCTTTTCCATTTCATTCAGGACTAATTGAGGATTGAACGGATTTTTCGCGCGAGAAACGACTGAATCATTCGGGTGCTCCGAGCCCATAGTTTTGGCTAATAGCTCTGCCCAAATACCTCCATCCAATTGATTATGGGATTGGATATTTCCGGCTGGGAGGTTCAGGGAGGAGCGTAAATCCCTGCTTTCTGTCACCCAAATGGTGTGTAGCCTGGATTTAGCGGATTGTATGGCGGCTGTATAAGCGTCTATGCCATCCCCGTAAATCAAAACTTCTGGATTTCTGCCTTGCCCGAGCACGGAAATCGGAACAACCAAAATCAAAAATATGACCCTTAAAAGAGCATGATAATATATGTGTTGTTTCATACGAATTTCTCTAATATGCTGTTCAAAATTAAACATTCTATAGATAGGATTGAATTTAATAATTCGGGTTTAATCCATACATTTGTATTATGATGGAAAACGAGGAAAAATCACTGAATTTTATAGAGGAAATCATTGAGGAAGATTTACGTACAGACAAACATGGTGGTCGGGTACTTACACGTTTTCCGCCTGAACCTAATGGTTATCTGCACATTGGTCATGCGAAATCCATTGTCCTAAATTTTGGTTTGGCAAAAAAATATAACGGCAAGACCAATCTTCGATTTGACGACACGAATCCCGTGACGGAAGAAGTGGAATATGTGGAAAGCATCAAAAAAGACATTCAATGGTTGGGTTTTCAATGGGCCGAGGAGTTATATACATCGGATTACTTCGAGACCCTCTATGAATATGCATTGATCTTGATTCGGAAAGGCTTGGCTTATGTGGATGAGAGTAGTCCTGAAGAGATTGCCACGGCGAAAGGTACGCCGACGACTCCGGGTGTGCCAACTGCCTTCCGTGATCGTAGCCCGGCCGAAAATGAAAAGCTGTTCGCAGCGATGAGAGCAGGTGAATATGAGGACGGAGCTATGGTGCTGCGGGCCAAAATTGATTTAGCCAGCCCCAATATGCACATGAGGGATCCGATTATTTATCGAATTAAACATGCGCATCATCACCGAACGGGCGATAAATGGTGTATTTATCCCATGTATGATTTCGCTCATGGACAAAGTGATTCGATCGAACGCATCACGCATTCGGTGTGTACCCTGGAATTTGTTCCTCACCGGCCATTATACGATTGGCTGATCGAGAACATTGGTATTTTCCCATCGAAACAATATGAATTTGCGCGGCTAAATCTGAATTATACCGTGATGAGTAAGCGGAAATTACTCCAATTGGTCAATGAAGGTTTTGTGGAAGGTTGGGATGATCCGCGGATGCCTACCATTAGTGGTTTGCGCCGTCGGGGTTATACACCGGCCAGTATCCGGGATTTTTGTGAGCGGATTGGAGTGGCTAAGCGGGAGAATATTATTGATATGGGGCTACTGGAATTCTGTATTCGGGAGGATTTGAATAAGACGGCATGGAGAAGGATGGCGGTATTGGACCCTATAAAATTGGTCCTTACCAATTATCCAGAAGGACAGGAAGAGCGTTTGATCGGTGAGAATAATCCGGAGGTCGATGGGGGAGAGGGTGAAAGAGAAATTCCATTTTCCAGAGAATTATGGATTGAGCGGGACGATTTTATGGAAGTAGCTCCTAAAAAATATTTTCGACTGGCCCCGGGATTAAGTGTGCGATTGAAACATGCGTATATCGTGACCTGTACAGATTATGTGAAAGACGAGTCGGGTAAGGTGACTGAAATCCACGCAGAATACGTGGCCAATTCCCGAAGTGGTTCCGATACCAGTGGCATGAAGGTTAAAGGAACCATACATTGGGTGAGTGTACCACATGCTAAAACAGTAGAAGTGCGCCAGTACGATCGTTTATTTAATGTGGAAAATCCGGCTGCGGAGGAGGATTTTAAGTCCACCATCAATCCGGATAGTTTGCAGATTTTGGATCAAGTTTTTGTGGAACCCGATCTGTTAAATGCGGTTCCAGGTAAGGGATATCAATTTATGCGTAAAGGATATTTCACCTTGGATGCGCGTTCTACTCCGACCCACCCCGTTTTTAATCGAACGGTCACCCTGCGCGATAATTGGGCGAAGCAAGGTGGAAAGTAAGCCGCATGCGCAGAATAATCTAGACTATATATAAGGGAAAAAAGGGGTCCAAACTGTGAATCTGTCGAGATAAAGTGTGGAAACGAATGCTCACATATTTGGACCCGGAAACTAAAGGTAATAAGTATTATTGGTTTAAGCAAATAATCTACCATTATAAGTGTAGAATTGTTGCTGAAAGTTTATATCTATTTGTTTTGTGGACGAAACAAGCAAATGGGTATTGGAGAAATTGGGGCAGCGTATCCGTGAGCGAAGGGAAGAATTACATTATTCTCAGAAGCAGATCGCGGATATGACGGGATTGTCGAATAACACCATATCTAAAATTGAGCAAGGCAATAACTTAGCGATCGATAAGCTTGTATTAGTCTGTCAAGCCATCAAAATCCAACCCCGAGATCTGTTCGAGGAGGATATCCCTTTAGTTTCACCCTACTCCTTGGCTCCGGAAGAGGAAGAAAGACGAACCTTTAATCTCGCCGTAGAGAACATGGTCGATAAAACCGATTATTTGTATAGTCCTCGAAGAGTTTCTGAAATGCTTCGCGAGATGGGCCAGCCATCTTCCAAAAGTCGACCCCTATCTGTCCAACTAAAACGGTATTGTAAAAATGGAAAGTTAGAAGTGATTCCGGATGGAAAAGTTCACTGGTATCAAATAAGGAAAAAAGATTAAAAGGAATACCCAAACGACACGTACGGTAGGTAGGGGATAAAATTACCTTCCATTATAATCGGCGACAAGCCCGCACGGAAATTAAATCCACCGTCTACGGGCTGTTTTCTGTAGCCAAACGTTAGCGTACCCATAATCCGACTTTCCTGTTCGCGCGAGGCTCCAGACTCCGTAAAGTATGAGTCAAGATATTTAACACTCACAAAGCTGGCTCCCCCGCCAATTTCAAAATAATTACCCTCTTTACCCAGGAGGTAGTTTATCTGAATGGGAATGGTGAACATGCTTTCATCTTCTATCGAAAAATAACCCAATCCGGCCCGCATTCCCCAAGCATTGCGTGTTTCGTTGAAGCGAAAATCGTAATTGGCCGAAATGAATCCCGGACCACCGAGTTCCACAAAGATAGTTTGCGCCCGATTACCCAGCTCTCGAGTAGCAGTCGCTTCCTGAGCAATACTTTTAAATGGCATGGCCATGATGGCGGCCGCTACAAGTACAGTTCCTATAGTCTTTTTCATGTTATAAAGTTTTCTCAAATGTAATCATATTGCAGAATTTTTTACTAACGATCATTCTAAACCATATGGACATTTTTAATGGCTCGTTGTAGCTGATCTGCTTTATTGGACAAAATAAAAAGATTATGGACCATCATAAGTAGCGGCGGCTTAGGTAAGTATGGTTCTATGTTCTTATGACCCGAGATACAGCTCGATCAATCCATCCGGCAAACGAACTTCTAACATGTTTTCTTCCATGGAGATCGCGGTGATGATGTCCTCACTCAGCGGGAAGAGCACCTCTTTTTCCTGGTAGTGAACTACCGCCACATGCTGTTGGGGGTACTCATGAATTTCCATAATAGGGCCCAGCACGCCGTGCGTAACGTCATGCACTTCGAAACCTTTAAGATCGGTCAGTCGAAAATCTTCCGGATCCCGTTCGGGGAGGAGATCATTGGATAGGTAGACTTTTTTTCGGACCAATGCCTGAGCCTGATCGATGTGGTCAATGTCCTCCACAAAGATATAAGCAGTGCTGTTTTCGTGTATTTTTGATTTTTCAATGAAAAATGGAACCAGCTTTTTTTCTATTTCTATAAAAATGACATCGAAATTCAGCTCCTGATAGTCTTCGAATTCAAAGAAAATCTGGAGCTCACCTTTTAATCCTCGGGTTTTACTGATGTATCCTATATAAAAACAATCCTTTACTTCCATGATGCTTTAATTAAAAAACCGCCCCGTGAATCATTTTCTCGGAGCGGTCTTATGCTTTTTAATGTCAAGCTTTGTTACTCTGCTTTGTCAGCCTCTCCTTCTGGAGCAGCTTCAGCAGCCGGCTCCTCTGTAGTGGCTTCTGCAGAAACTTCACCTTCTGCGCTTGCTTCTTCAGTGCCCTCCTCGGCCACTTCCTCAGCAGGAGGCGTGTTTTTAGCTTCTAGGGCTTTCGCCATTTCTTCTTTTTTCTTAGCTTCAGCTTCCAAAGCTGCTTTTTTAGCGTCTTCTTTAGATTTTGCTAAGTTGTCTTTTTTACCTTCGATTTTAGCGTCTTTACCTTTCAGCCATTCTTCGAATTTAGCTTCGGCAGCAGCCTCATCAAAAGCACCTTTTTTTACACCATCCAACAAGTGTTTTTTGTACATCACACCTTTGTAAGAAAGGATTGCACGTGCAGTGTCTGTAGGCTGCGCTCCTTTTTGTATCCAGCTTAATGCGGATTCGAAATTGAGGTCGATGGTGGCTGGATTGGTGTTCGGATTATAAGATCCAATACGTTCGATAAATTTACCGTCACGTGGTGAACGTGAATCGGCAATCACTACGTGGTAAAAAGGTCTGCCTTTTTTACCATGTCTTTGCAATCTGATTTTAGTTGCCATGTTTTTTTATTTATGTATTCAACATAGTTCCCGGAGTACATTCTGCGGGGGCACAAAGATAGACATTTTATTTGTAGAAAGTGTATTGATCCAGAATATTTTTGGTAGCCGGAACCATTTTATTTAACATCCGATCAAAACCCAAATCATTAGGGTGAGTTCCGTCTATGGTGCCTTCGTGGTCGTCACCCATAAGTCCTTCAGATTCGATGAGGTATAGATTGGGGTCAGATTTTTTTAAAAGGTTGATTTCTATGTTCCATCTGCGGTTCCGCTCCTCCATATCGTCCGCAATGATCCTATTAAAATTTCCGCTTTCAAACGCAGCGCCTTCCATAGCGATAATCGGAATTTGAGGATGCTTTTTTCGTATGATTTGGATAAAACTTGCCGTTCGGTCACTGATGTTATCGGGGCTGCAATTAGGGATGCAGTCCAAGATCAGTCCGTCCAGTTCCATATTTGCAATCATATGTGCGACCTCTGGTTCCATTTTTGCACTTCCGCTGATCCCCAAATTGATAAAATCATGTCCTAATAATCTGGACATGCGGGCAGGATAAGCCAGTCCGGGTCTACTTGCGGATGCTCCTTGCACGATGCTGGTACCGTAAATCGGGATTTGTTTATTGAAAGGCTTATTTTCTAGTGGATGTATCTTCGCATCTGTGTTCACGCCAATCTCTAGGCTGCTGATTGCGTCGTATAAGGGTAAATATAGTAAACACTCCTTCCAGACACCCTCTTCCATCGCGGTAACCAAAGTGTGTTCATTACAATCCCCTGTTCCCAGCCTACCAACCCCGGCATAGACCCAGGCTCCATCCTTTTTGATATAAAGATCCAATCCCTCGAATGCAATGCCCGTCATATTCATGTAGGCTTTGGCTGAGGAAGTGCACCATTTGGCGTATATACTGGAGCTATTTGTCCTAAAGGAAATGTACATTCCGGCTGAATGGGTATAGAATAATTTTGGATTCGGAGGGAGGTCCGGATAACGACTGGTGTCTATTCGATGAAATGACGGGCCCGAATGTGCCTGTCGTCCGCCAATACCTAAGGAATCAGCCCCTATATATTTACGATCGTCGCTGTTTTGATTTTGTGCCTGACCACCGGTGATGGTTGTCACGCCCAAAAAAATCCATATACTAATGGACTTGATGAAATTACTGATCATAACCAAAGCGCTGCAAATAGTTCTTACGTTTTCTCCAATCCGGAATCACCTTAACAAATAGTTCCAAAAACACCTTCTGATCGATAAATTCCTCGATGTCCTGGCGTGCATAGGTGCCTACTTTTTTGATCATACTGCCGCTTTTACCGATCAATATATTCTTTTGCGAATCTCGTTCCACGATAATTTCGGCACTAATCCGGGTAATGGTTGGCTCCTCTTTAAACGAAGTAACGATGACTTCCGTACTGTAGGGGATTTCTTTTTCGTAAAGTTTAAATACTTTTTCTCGAATAATTTCCGCAACAAAAAAGCGTTCCGGTCGATCTGTTAACGCATCTTTATCGTAATAGGGCGGATGTTCAGGCAGGTGGTCCAGAACAAATTGCATGACCGCCTCGACGTTGTAACCATGCAAAGCTGAAGTCGCAAAAATCGCTTTAGGTGCCAAAGTCTGTTCCCAATAATTGATTTTCGCATTGACTTCTTCTTCCGAGGATTTGTCTATTTTATTGATCAATACGGCAATGGGCGACGCTACATTTTTCAGCCTTCCGATCAATTCTTCCTCGTCATGCTGTTCATGGATATCGGTTACAAATAATATCATGTCCGCATCGACCAATGAACCTTGGACCATGCTCATCATTGCCTCTTGTAGGGCGTAGGTGGGCTTGATGACGCCAGGAGTGTCCGAAAATACAATTTGATAATCAGGTTCATTAATGATCCCAATGATGCGATGGCGGGTCGTCTGTGCTTTCGGGGTAATGATCGACATTTTTTCTCCGACCAATGCATTCATCAGGGTAGACTTTCCTGCATTGGGTTTTCCGATAATACTGACGAATCCTGCTTTGTGGCTCATAGCTCTTAAATTATATAAAATAATAGTTTTGCAAAATAACAAAATATTTGTATCTTTGCATTCCCAAACGGGAAGGAATAGCAATAAAAGAGGCCGCGAAGGCTGAAAAATATAAAAAATATTAACGCATATTGCGGGGTGGAGCAGTTGGTAGCTCGTCGGGCTCATAACCCGAAGGTCATTGGTTCGAGTCCAATCCCCGCTACTACTGAAAAAGAGGCGATTAACGAAAGTTAGTCGCCTCTTTTGTTTTCTGATTTTTTGGAATAAAAAAAAAGCAGGAACCGCAGTTCCCGCCTTTTCACCATCTATTCACACTTATTCAACACTTCCTGAGCTAATAATTTGGCCACGCGCAGGTTTACCTGGTCATCGTCACTCACTTTTATTTTGATTCTGAATTCTACCGTTCCTGAGAGCACATACAGATTCACGCCAAGGTGATTTCCCTGTGCCATTTCTCGTTCCCAATAAGCCGCTGTGCCCAATCCGCTAAGGGGTTGGAAAGTCATATTTTCTCTCGCCTCCACATAACCCTTCATTTGCTCCCGCTCCGCCTCGGATATATCTTGACTTGCCTGCGCGATACGGGCTTCCATCTCGCTATATTCCTTCTCGGTATATTGTCTGTAGGCATTATTGAATACATTCAATGCACTTTCCGCATCGCTGCCAGAGAAATCTAATCGGTCCATCGAAACCCGGTTTTCATCCTCCTGAGTAAATTCCATGACGGTACCACCGGATTGGATTTTAACCGTTTGATCGGGTCGTCCGCTGGGCCATTTTAATATATATTCATTATATTTTGGTGAAATGCGACTCTCCTCATATGTGACTTCCAATAAACTGCCATCATCTATAGGCGCGTGTTTGACCACATCGTCCGTTGTGAGCATCAGGCGATAATCATAATCAAAGGCTTCGAAGCATGATGCGATGTTTTTAGTGGCTCGGGCGGACAAAAGGTTGCCATTGGCAACATCGGGATCATTTTCGTCACTTCCGCTACCACCACCTGCGCTACCATCACCTCCTCCACAGGAAATGAAAAGTACGGCTGCTGCAGCCATGGCCAAATTGTTTAATTTTATTTTCATAATTTCTATTTAAGCTACGCGTGATCTGATCTGGCAACGTGATCGGAATAATTTATAATCGGTCCAGCACTTCATTTCTTTTTTGGCGAGAAACGGGAATTTTCACATTATTTTCCAAAAGTATATAGCCCTCATTTTTATAAAACTCCTTGACCTTCCGCAGGTTGATCAAGTAGGAATTGTGCACCCGGTAAAATTGATCAGCCGGCAAGAGCTCGGATACCTGCTTCAGTTTTTGAGTGAGAAATAAATCCCGATCATCCTCCAACATCACTTTACAATAGTTCCCATCGCTTTCACAGTATATGATTTCATTGGGATCTACAAATACGATCCTCTTATCCAGGGTCAATTTGATTTTTTTAGGACCCATCCCCATACTGTTGAGCTTGTCCAAAGCCGCTTCCAGTTTATCTGCATAAGGATCTTTCCCGATTCGTCGTTCGAGCAGATTGATCACTTTTTCCAGATCTTCCGGGTCAATGGGCTTCACCAGATAGCCGATGGCTTCTTTTTTAAAGGCTTCTACCGCATAATCACTGTGGGCGGTAGTAAAAACCACTTCAAGATTCCGTTGCGAAAAACTTTCTAAAAATTGAAAGCCATCCATACCCGGCATGCTAATGTCTAAAAACAGGACGTCAACACTATTCGTTTCCAAATAAAGTTTCGCATTGTCGGGACAAGAAAATTGACCCACAATCTGAATACGGTCTGCAAAACTCTGCAGCTCATACTTCAGGCTCGTTAGGGCTTTTGGTTCGTCGTCTATCAGTATGCAAGTCAGACTCATAGGGCAAGGGGTTTAGCTTTAAAGGTACATAAAAAACAAAGACAAATTTCTGGTATTGTATATATGTGCTCATTTATTGTATGGATCGTTCGGTTCCAGACGTAATCGGACTACCGTGCCCGGATGATTTTGCCGATCTTTTATTTCATAGGATAAGTTATACGGATTTTTTGCATTAAAAAACGTGATGCGTTCACTGATGATGTCCAAGCCATGGGAAGTATGATGATGCGCATTCGCTTTGGTCGCTAAGGAATTTCGGTATCCTATGCCATTATCTAAGATTTCGATTACGATATCGTTGCCCTCATTTCGCATTC
>DASRQK010000248.1:0-10565 GCA_035645875.1 Sphingobacteriaceae bacterium
TATTATTGTGCTTTTTCTGGATGCTGAGCAGTACGGTCCTTTTTGCTCAACACCAAAGCGCCTTGTCTGTGGAAAAAATCATGCAGGACCCCAAATGGATGGGTACTTCTCCTGACATGGTGCATTGGGACCTTTCGGGACAACACGTTTATTTTAATTGGAATCCCGAACAAGACGATCTGGCTTCCTTATATCGCGTAAATGTTCGCGGAAACAGTGATCCTGAAAAGGTAGATTTGGAAACCCGCAGAGGCATCATCAGGCAGTACACCTTGGACGCTAAAAGACAGCGCGCGCTTTTTATCCGTGATGGGGATATTTTCCTAAAGGACTTAAAAAGCGGGAATGAAAGGCGATTGACCAACACATTGATTCAAGAAAGCAATGCACGATTCGGCCCCGATGAGAAAAGTATCGTATTCCAACAGGGCATGAATTTCTTCGCCCTCCATTTGGAACGAATGGAATTGGAACAATTAAGCAATTTTAGTCAAGGCGGATCGAGTGGTTCGAGTGGAGCAGCTTTTGGTGGAATGCGGGGAGGAGCGGGCGCTTCAAGTGCAGCGCGTGGGCAAGAAACCGAGCAAAATCGTTGGTTAAATGAGGATCAACTCGCCTTGTTCGAAGTGCTCAAAGAGAACGAAAGAATGGATTCTGTTCGACGTGCACAACGTGAATCCGAGCGCATGGAGCCACGGATGAAAACCATAAACATTACAGATGGGAGACTGACTTCTCAACAAATCAGCCCGGACTTACGTTATATCGCGTATCGGGTCATCAGTACGCCAACGGGAAATAAAAACACCATTGTTCCAAATTATGTTACGACATCGGGGTATACTGAAGATTTAAACACCAGGACCAAGGTTGGGAATGCACTTCCCGTGTCGCGCAGCTACGTTTATGACCGGCTTCGGGATACGATTATTCGAATCAAAACACATGATATTCCGGGGATAAAAGATTTACCGGACTTTTGGGATGATTATCCGGATCAGAAAGCGGAACTCATCGAAAAGAACGCGGATCGCAATGTCACGGTTTCCGGTCCATACTGGAATGAGACGGGATCGGAGGCTTTTGTAGTCGTCACCGCATCAGACAATAAAGACCGCTGGATTATGCGATTGGATGCGGAAAATGGCACATTGCACTTGATTGATCGGCAGCGGGATGAGGCCTGGATCGCTGGGCCGGGCATAGGTGGCAGCTGGGGCGGTGGAAATGTAGGCTGGATTGATCAAAACACCCTTTATTTTCAAAGTGAGGCCAGTGGATACTCGCACCTTTATACGGCCAATATTCATACCGGGGCGAAAAATCAATTGACATCGGGTCAGTGGGAGGTTCAATCCCTGCAACTTTCGAACGACAAAAAGCATTTTTACTTGAGAGGGAATAAAGAACATCCCGGAATTACGCATTTTTATAAATTGCCTGTAAACGGAGGTGAACTGGTCCAATTAACGAGCATGAAGGGCGGTAACGAGGTCAGCCTGTCTCCCGATGAAAAATGGTTAGCGATTCGATATTCCTATTCCAATAAACCATGGGAATTATACATTCAAGAGAACAAACCGGGTGCTGAGGCCAGACAGATCACTCATTCTTCCACCAAGGAATTCTTGGCCTACGACTGGAAAGAGCCGGATGTGATTTCCTTTAAGAACAGACATGGAGACGACGTTTATGCGCGTGTTTATCAGCCCGAAACGCCGAAGGCAGGCAATCCGGCGGTCATATTTGTCCACGGTGCAGGCTATCTACAGAATGTGCACTATTGGTGGAGTCAATATTTTAGGGAATACATGTTTCATAACTTATTGGTGGACTTAGGTTACACCGTTTTGGACATCGACTTTACTGCAAGCTCGGGTTATGGTCGAGATCACCGTACTGGAATTTATCGTCACATGGGTGGAAAGGACCTCAGCGATCAAGTGGATGGCGCTCAATTATTGGTCGAAAAATATGGTGTCAACCCTAAGAACATCGGTCTTTATGGTGGGTCCTATGGAGGCTTTATCACTTTAATGGCCCTATTTAACGAGCCGGATGTATTTGCGGCAGGAGCAGCTTTGAGGTCGGTTACGGATTGGGCACATTACAATCACGGTTACACTTCCAATATTTTGAATGAACCATTTACAGATCCCTTGGCTTATAAGCGTTCATCGCCTATCTATTTTGCCGAAGGCTTAAAAGGGCACCTACTGATGGCGCATGGAATGGTCGATGTCAATGTTCATTTTCAGGATATTGTCCGGCTTAGCCAAAGACTGATCGAATTGGGCAAGGACAATTGGGAACTGGCCGTGTATCCTTTGGAGGATCATGGATTCGTGACACCCAGCTCCTGGACCGATGAATACAAACGTATTCTGAAGCTTTTCGAAGAGCGGTTGACCAATTAATTTTAGGTGAGCCAATGATGCCTGTCCAAACCCCTATATTGCAGGGCTTCGGCGAGGTGTTCGGTTTGTATATCCTGTGAACCGCCCAGATCAGCGATGGTTCGGGCCAATTTTAGAATGCGATCATGTGCTCGTGCAGAAAGACTGAGCTTTTCCATGGCCATGCGTAAGAATGCTTTTCCATCAGGTTTAAGTGCCGTATGCATACCGACCTGATGGTGCTGCATCTTCGAATTTTGAAACACAGGTATCGATGAGTTTGCGAAACGCAGTGCTTGAATCTGCCGGGCGGCTTGTACCCGCTGTCGGATGTTGGCACTGCTTTCTCCTTTATTCGGTGAGGTAAGCTCATCGTAACTGACGGGATGCACATCGATATGCATATCGATTCGATCCAATAAGGGGCCCGAAATTCTACTGATATACTGCCTAACCAGCTGGGGCCCACACGTGCAGGCGCGGGTGGGATGGTTTAAAAAGCCACATGGACAAGGATTCATGGCGGCCACCAAGATAAAATCAGCTGGATATTCTACGGTGAGCTTTGCCCGGGTAATGGAAATCATGCGATTCTCCAGGGGTTGTCGCAGAATTTCGAGTACATGCCGCTTAAATTCAGGCAACTCATCTAAAAAGAGTACACCATTATGGGCTAAAGAGATTTCGCCCGGATAGGGTGAGGATCCACCGCCGCCAAATGCGCTGGAGGAGATGGTATGATGCGGCGCCCGAAAGGGTCTGTTTCTGATGGGCTCTTGCCCCGGTGCCAAACGCCCAACGGCCGAATACAACTGCGTAGTCTCGAGCCGCTCGGCAGGTGATAGTGGAGGCAAAATACTTGGAATTAAGCGCGCGAGCATGCTTTTTCCTGCGCCGGGAGGTCCATATAATAAAACATTATGTCCTCCTGCGGCGGCAATTTCCAAGGCCCTTTTAGCGGCAGTTTGGCCTTTCACATCCGAAAAATCCAGCTCTTCATCCTCTTTCTCGCTTATTTCTTCTTCCTCGGAATTAAAAGATTGATCCAAAGTGAGGATCTTACCCTGGGTCAAATCGCTCGGGTATTCGTGTCCATTTTCTATAAAGGTCACGGCTTCATGAAGATTGCTCATCCCGTACACATTTATCCCTTCCACCATGCCAGCTTCAGCGGCATTCAATCGGGGCACCAAAACAGTCGAAAAACCCTGTGCCTGCGCCATTAAAGTCATCGCCAGTACGCCTCTGACAGGCAAAAGTTCACCGCCGAGGGATAACTCACCGACTAACAGCATATCGCCGCCGAGCTTAGTGGAATCCAGCTGCTTGGAAGCGGCCAAAATACCGATGGAGATCGCTAAATCAAAAGCGGATCCTTCTTTTCTGAGGTATGCTGGAGCGAGATTGACCACGATCTTTTGCCGAGGCATATGAAATCCCGAATTTCCGATGGCGCTTTCAATGCGCTGTAAACTTTCTCTCACGGATGTGTCGGGCAATCCGACAATATAATATCGAATCCCTCGGGAAACACTCACTTCGATCGTGATTAATTGGGCGGACACGCCTAAAATGGTGCTGCTATTGGTTTTGACTAACATGCGCTATTTGCTTTATTTTGCCTAAGATAGAGCATTTATTTCGTTTTACGAAATATTAGTTACAAAATTATGCGCAGAGCATGTTTTTTAGATAAGATAAAGAAACATATAAATCACAGGTGCAGCGATCAATAATCCATCAAAGCGATCTAATAGTCCGCCATGTCCGGGCAAGAGATTGCCCGAGTCTTTCACACCCAGACTTCGCTTTAACATGGATTCGACCAAATCACCCAAGGTCCCAGTCACAGCGATTAAGGCGCCCATCGTGAGCCACTGCCACAACGCTAAAACATCATTGGTATTTTGGAAGAGGATATAGCCTACTAATACAGCAGAAAGAAGTCCGCCGACAAAGCCTTCCCAGGTCTTCCCTGGAGAAATCCGTTCGTATAACTTGTTCCGACCAAATGCACGGCCGATCAAATAAGCGCCGGTGTCGTTAGACCATAGCGTCAGCAAAAAACCCAGGGGTAGTGCGTAAAGGTACACGCCATCCTTAAAACCAAGGGCGTAAAAGCAATAGAACGGCACCATCACATAAAAAACACCGAGTAAAGTCGTAGCGATTCGCTCAAAGGGCTGGGATTCCGACCTAAACAATTGCCGGACCATCAGAACAGGAAGAAGGAGCAGGATCAATACCGCAGATTCGCTTGAAAGAATTCCATGATCGATCCCTACCAATATGGAAAAGGCGGTAAAACCAAGTGCCGTACCCCATAATCGATTCGGCCGAACTTCTCGCTCGGCATACATGCCATAAAACTCGTATAAACAGGCCGTGGCCAGCAGGATATAGAAAACGGAAAATAGTTTAGCATTGATCAAAACAGAAGCCAACATGGCGCCTACAAAGAAAAATCCGGTAATCGCTCTCGTCTTCATAACCCCGACCTTTTGTTATTCAGAATCCTCAGTCGCGTCACTTACTGTCAGTAATAATCTGGCCGCAGCTTCGTGACTTTCGTGCACGTATAGCTCAATCACGCCGAAACGGTAAGACGAATCTTGTTTATTCATTATTACGGCCGGAATGTCGTGCTCTTCCAGCATTTGTTTGGTAATTTCCATTTCTATGGGATTCGTCCCCACCTGGATTTTTATCCAATTTTTTTCCATTGATCCACTGTGTTAAATCGGCCCAATCCCTTTCTTATGACCTGAGCCTAACTGTCTCCAAAGCATCCAGAGTAGTCCGGCGGTTATGGCGAAACTTATGAGGTAAACAGGAATAGAGATATCGTCCATGTAATCCATACTGTCCAAGGAATTGCCGCGCCGCTGCAGGATAAAAGTGACCAGCAAGATTCCGGCATTGTTCACAAAATGAGCGAAGATCGGCAACCATAGATTTTTGCTCCAAAAGAAGAGGTAGCCAAACAGCGCCCCCAGTGCCAGCCTCGGCAAAAAGCCATAAAACTGCAAATGGATCACGCTAAAGATGATGGCAGCCACCCAAATAGCGACGTGGGGGTTTCGAAACCAACGCAGGAAGATGCTTTGTAGTGCGCCCCTAAACAACAATTCTTCTCCGATGGCCGGTATCACAGCGATCACCAGTAAATTCGCCAAAAAGCCGCCCACACTGATGTCTGATAGTATCGTTATGGTGATTTCCTCCAGCTGCATTTCCTGATTGTACATCCATCTTTCCAAACCAGACAAGCGCTCGGGGAGCGTTAAATGACTGTTTAGCTTACCCAGCCACTCGATGACCGCGCCGGAGGTCAGGACCAATACAAAAACAAGGATAAAATGCCTGATCTGAAGGTTTGAAGTGGTCAGCGGGGCGTATTCATGGAGCCTTTTCTCCACCATCCCCAGAACTAAGGCAGGAATCACACACATTCCTATGCTGGATCCGCCTTGAACGATTCTAAAAAAGTTGAGATCGTTTGCCGGACTTTCCATAGCCAACATGATGGAGGACAGATCCGTCATTCCCGATGTTATAACCGCGATGACCATCGCCAACAAGGTTCCCACCAAGGAGCCGACGATCATCAGCACTAACAATAAAAGCAGGGAACTAACCGGATGGGGAGCCTTGGAAGTTTGAACCAACCTCATAATTTTCGGATCAATTTTCGGACTCCACCTGGCGCAATCCGATGAAATCGGCCATCACCAAGAGGCTCTCGTCCTTAATAAAATCAAAATTAGTTTGAGGCTGAGGCTCACCTTCAGCCCAAAGTGGAAGACCCCGAATTCTTAAACCTTCGTTCACACGTTCGCGCTGTCTTTTTTGATTCTCGTCTCTTTCTGTCTTAAGCTTCTCTTCATGAAGCGAAACGTCCACCTGATTCTCTCGCTCTTCCATTAATTCGATATCTTCCAATAAGAAACGATATTCTGGTGAGGTCAGCAGCCGTTTTTGATGACTCAAATCCAGCAATCCGATGGTTTCACTCAAATCATCTACCGCCTCATAATACGTGGCTTCTATCTGATCCCAAGGAAGTGCCGATGGCTGAGAACTTTCTCCGTATCGATCAGCATTATAAATGGATGGGAACACAATATCCGGCGTCACACCCCGGTGCTGCGTACTACTTCCGGTAATGCGGTAAAACTTGGCCATGGTGATGTTAATCTGCCCGAACTGCGGAGCGCCCGATGGGATCAATCCCGATTCCTCCACCTGAGCCTTTAACAGCAGGCGATCTGTAGGGCTGATCACGCGAGACATATCGATAGCGGATTGTACTGTGCCTTTACCATAAGATTGAGTCCCCAAAATGAGGCCCCGACCATAGTCTTGAATCGCACCCGCGAAAATTTCCGAGGCAGATGCGCTGAAACGATTAATGATCACGCCCAAAGGTCCGTCCCAAACCACCCCAGGATCATCGTCTCCGTTCACCTCCACCCGATTACGGGTATCACGAACTTGTACGACAGGTCCTTTGTCGATAAACAAACCGGTCAGCTCGATGGATTCCACAAGTGATCCTCCACCATTAAACCTTAAATCCACCAAAATACCGTCCACATTCTCGCGTTTCAGGGTATCGATGATCAACCGCACATCCCGAGTCGTGCTTTTATAGTCTGGGTCTCCACTACGATAGGCCTCGAAATCCAAGTAAAATTTTGGAATACTAATAATACCTACTTTGTAGGATTCCCCGTCCTCGCCCACGATGTCTTGAATTTCCATTTTGGCAGACTCTTCCTCCAAAACGATCTTCTCCCGGACCAAGGAAACAATCTTCGGCTCTGCGGACATCTCTTGTCCGGCAGGAATCACTTTTAAGCGTACTGTTGTGCCTTTAGGGCCTTTAATCTTCGCCACCGCATTGTCTAATCTCCAGCCGATGATATCCTCAAATTCTCCCTCTTCACCCTGAGCCACACCGATAATTCGATCATCAATCTGCAGGGCTTTCGTCTTAAAAACCGGCCCTCCAGCGATGACTTCAGCCACACGCACCATTTCATTTTCCATGGTCAATCGAGCACCAATTCCCTCAAAAGTATTTGAAATACCTTCATTGAACTGTTGGGCGAAGTACGGATTGAAATAGCTTGTATGCGGGTCGATGGCATCGGTTAATGCCGCCATCACAATTTGGAAGGCCTCGTTATTATCCGTCTTCTTGGCTTGGGAAGCCAATTGCGTATAACGACTTTCCAGCGTTTCTTTGTGCTTCTGCTGAACACTATCGGTCAAATTCGTACTCCCCAATCGAAGATTAAGCAGGTCGTATTTCACCCGACGGCGCCACTGATCATTCGCTTCTTCTTCTGTCGCAAACCAATCTAAATCTTTCCGATTATACACGTAAGTTTCATCGATGGTAAAATCATGTTCCGCATCGATTTGGCTCAATGCGAAGTCCATTCGCTCTAAGTACCGTTGGATATAGGTGTTATAAACATGATAAGCTGCGCTTAAATCCCCCTTTTTAAAGTCTCCTGCCATTAAATAACGATACTTTTCAAAGCGCTCCACATCAGATTTCATCAGGTAATTCTTCCCCTCGTCCAATGACTTTAGTAAATTATCGTAAATGATGGATGAAATGGAGTCATTAAGAGGCACCTTCTTATAGCTATAATTCTCAAATAAACCCACCACATCTTTCGCAATCACGGAATGCTGCGCCGTGGGAATCACATGGACGGAATGGGCTTCCAAGTCCACTCTCGGTGTAGATCCACAGGCGACAATCGCGGTCACAAACAGCACAAAAACAATTCTCTTCAACATCCTAATAGTATTTAATCTTATGTCTATCACATTCAGTCTCATTCAAGTTGCTAAATTTAACAAAAAATAGCGAAACTATCCGGCATGAGACTAAAAAACCCTGCAACATTCCCGAAGAGGAACGTTGCAGGGTTGGTTAAATTTTTTTTAATTAACTAGAAGCCTCGTCCCGGTCCACCTCGATGACCGCCAGGTCCGCCCGGGCCACCCTGTCCCTGAGTTCCCATGCCCATGCTACCTCCTGCAAAGTTCTGGAAACGATAAGAGAGTGTCAACATGAAGTATTGTCCCAAGCGGTTACTACGACTATCATTGATCAGGTTCTCCGTTACATTACGCATGACGTTCGTCTGTTCATTCAGAATGTCAAAAGCATGGAATCGAATCGCTCCATTTCGCCCTTTCAAGAACTGCTGCTCCAAATAAGCGTTGATGATGAATGGGTTAGCGCCTACTTGGGCATTGTAGCCTGTATTGGAAGTCTTCGCCAAATCACCTCCGAAAATCAAAGTAGGTGTAATATTCACCGAGGTGTTCAGGGTCAATGCCCAGCTAGAAATATCATTATTCACTCCTGCACGGGCACCCGTATTCAAACTGTTGCTCGTTGTATTATACGTATAACGAACGCCAGGGGTGATTTCCAGGTTTTCGCTAGGGATATAGCGTAGGTTCAAGCCCTGAGACCACATCCAGTTCTTTCCAATGTTTTTATCATTATCCGAAAATGAAATATTATTGTTATGTGTCGCAAAACCCATAAATGAAGCCGTAAACTCCCGGTTCTTGAACGGGATGGAGTAATTATAGAACGCTCTCAAATTATAGGCGCCATCCGTATTCAAATAACTGGTCTGCTGCACCACACCTAATACCGGATCTACTGCAATGCTACGATTGGATACAATCTTATCTTCCGACATGGTTCCCGTAATCGCGACGAACCAAGATTGACCCGAACCTATGTTAAAGTTATTAAAGCTTAAACGCAGATCATGGTTAAACTCTGCATCCAGATTCGGATTACCGGTCACGATATTATTCCGGTTAGAAGCATCGGTAAAGGGCTGCAATTGGCTGAATGAAGGCTCATTAGATCGGCCGGTATACCGCAAGGACAGGGATTTTGTCCGAGAGAATTTATATTCAAAACGAGCAATCGGAGCAAAATTAAAGCCGCTGCGGTCGATACTCACCTGTTGATCTCCAATCGTCGCATCCCCGTATAAACGGTTAGGTTGCGCACTGGCACCGATCGAATAGACAATTTTCTCCGAACGGTACCGGTAGTTTGCGCCGACTCTGTGTGTCACAAAGGAATAGTCAAAGATTCGGTCACCGATAAAGATCGTCGGATCATCTCCCGGCAACAGAGGTCCGGCAGAATTAAATGCATTATCATAACGGCGATTGTCGTAATTACTGAAGTTATAATCGTAATTAAACTCCAAGTTAGACAATTCACTCAATGGCTCCGTGTAAGAGACTGAAGCTCCACCGTTTAAGCTCTTGTTATTCAAGTCTGCCAAGGTACGGATATAGCTTTCCGCATCGGATCCGTCGAAAATAGCCGTTTCCTGAATCCGCTCCGTATCTTCTTCAGTACTGGATGTATTCAAAGAGAAATCAAAAAACAAGTTTCTACCATGATCACTTAACCGGCGATTATACAATCCGCTAAACCCGTAACTTGGTGCGAAATTGTTCCCAAAATCAGTGGTGTTCAGCTCATTGATCAATGATCCATTCAATGTATTGTCTGAATTCAATAAACCATCCGACTCCCGACTTGTAATACGAAGGGTCGGAGACAATTTAACATAATCTCGCTCGTTTGGACGATACTCCACATTCCAGTCAAAACGGTGACTCATCGACAGTGATCCTGCACGATTATTACGCGTTTCTAACAGATTTTCATTAAAGTAATCGTTTATATTAAAGCTCAACGTCGTGTTTTTATCGTGGCTAAAACTATAGTTACCATACATACTCAGCTGATCGCTATAATCCTGGCGATAGTTTATTCCGATAGAGTTGGTATTGGTCAAACCATTACCGCCCCCACCGAAGCCACCCCCGCCTCCGCCGCCCATGCCGCGACCACCGCCACCGCCACCACGACGCGCTCCGCTTCCTCGGATGTTAAAATCAAACATGGAAGCGTTCACATTATTCATGTTTCCGAGTGCCGTTATTTGCATTTTGTCTCGCATGATTCCCAACATTCCCGTCACCTGATAACGCTCTTCCGAACCTCCACCCACACGGAAATTTCCCATGGATCCCTGATTTCGACTGGGATCAATTTGGATATTAAGGATTCGCTCAGGATCACCTGTCCGGTTACCG
>DASRQK010000249.1:0-4508 GCA_035645875.1 Sphingobacteriaceae bacterium
ACTGGGGATTGGGTCGAGATTGGGCCGGATGAAAGTACTTTTTTCGTGGGGTATGATATTTTGGGCTGTGAAACTGAGCTTATTAAGTATCGCAAAGTTTCGGCGAAAGGGAAGAATTCCTATCAATTGGTATTGACCCGAACGCCCTTCTATGCGGAAGGTGGGGGCCAAATCGGGGATACCGGCTGGTTAACGAATGAGGTGACTGGTGAGAAAATTGAAGTCGTCGACACTAAAAAAGAGAACGGTGTTATGGTGCATTTTGTTCGACAATTACCCAAGCAGATCGAGGGGTCTTTTTATGCTCAGGTAGATGCAAGTAAGCGTGCTGACAGTGAACGAAACCATTCGGCTACACATCTAATGCATGCGGCCTTACGGGAAGTGCTAGGGGATCATGTGCAGCAGAAGGGGTCCCTGGTGAGTCCGGATATTTTACGTTTCGATTTTTCACATTTTTCTAAGATGACCGCTGACGAGCTGCGGCAGGTTGAAGATCGGGTCAATGACCAAATTCGTCAAAATATTCCGCTTGAAGAACGCCGCGAGGTCCCCTACGATCAAGCGATCCAAGAGGGTGTGACTGCGCTTTTCGGGGAGAAATACGGTGATACCGTACGGGTGATCGCATTTGATCGGGACTTTTCCATGGAACTTTGTGGAGGAACGCACGTGCGGGCGACCGGTGAGATTGGATACTTTAAAATTATTTCCGAATCTGCCGTGGCCGCCGGAGTGAGAAGGATAGAGGCCATTACCGGGACGAAGTCAGCGGCGGTCATCCGCGAGCATTTTGAGCTGGTCGAACAGCTTAAAAATTTGATGAATAATCCGAAAGATTTTGTTTCTGCTTTAGGAAAAGTCTTGGAGGATAATCAAAATTTGAAGAAAGAAGTTGAAAAAAATATAACGGAGAAAGCATTAGCCCTGCGAGCAGATTTGGCCGAGAAGTTGGAAAACGTAGATGGAATTCAATTCCTTGCCACTCAGGTCGATTTGGCGTCTACTGATGCCGTGAAAACCCTGGCTTACGCATTGAAAGCGAATGTGGACGCTTTGTTCCTGGTATTAGGTACGGTGATCGATGGAAAACCGAGCTTGACCGTAGTCGTTTCTGAGGAATTGACCAAAGACAAGGGATTGAATGCGGGTAAGATTGTTCGGGAATTGGCCAAAGAAATCCAAGGCGGTGGGGGTGGTCAGCCGTTTTTCGCGACTGCCGGCGGGAAAAACGCGGATGGCTTGTCGCGTGCACTGGAAAGAGCTCGGGAGTTTTTGCCAAACTAAAATTTTATTGAATATGAGAACGTGGATATTTTACTGGATCTTTTTGAGTGGCTCGCTCTTAGCTTTAGGCGCTTGTACTGGGGAGGAGAAGGGCTTTTTGATTGAGGGAACATTTACAGAACTTGGCCATATTCAAACGGTCGCTTTATACGAGGGAGACCGGAAACTCGATTCGGCTTTTGTGAATGAAAAGGGACAATTCAGATTGCGCCGTACAGCTTCTCATCCTCGATTGTTCACCTTAGTGGCGGGCAGGCATCATTATCCGGTGATTCTTCAGAATGGTGATAAATTGAGTATACGCGCTAATTTAAATGATGAAAACGGAGATTATGAGGTCTCTGGTTCTGATTTGAGTGAGAAATTACGTGGATTTGCGGCTATTCAGCGAGAAAAGGTACGGTACGAAGATCAAATGAATGAAGATTTTGCGGCACTTTCTTCCAAGCTGGATCCACAAGCGGTGATGGCCTTGCGTGAAGAATTCATTCTGCGCTATCAAACCTACATGAATGATTATACGGAAAAAACGGTACAGTTTGCGCAGGAGAATGATGATTTAGCTGGTTTTTACGCGATGACCACCCTAGAACCAGAGTTTGCCGAAAGTGAATTGGTCGCTTATGCCGATCGCATAGCGGGTCGGTACGATGACAATGCCGTCGTTCGCCATTTCTTAGAAACGGTAGCGGTGTATAAACGATTAGCCGTTGGGCAACCTGCTCCGGATTTCGAGTCCCTGACCGCGAATCATCGGACAGTAAAGCTGAGTGATTTTCAGGGTAAATATACGCTGCTGGATTTTTGGGCTTCTTGGTGTGTGCCTTGCCGGGAGGAAAACCCCAATATCGTCGAACAGTATAATCGTTATAAAGATGCTGGCTTTACTGTTCTGGGCGTATCGCTGGATGGAAATCCAGGGTCCTGGTTGAGAGCGGTCGAAGAGGACGGCTTGACTTGGACCAATGTCTCCGATTTACAAGCCTGGAAAAGTGATGTTGTGGAATTATACAGCATTAAGGCGATTCCTGCATCCTATCTGCTGGATCCCAATGGTATCATCCTGGCTAAAAATCTACGGGGTGAGCAACTTGAAGAATTTTTAAAGAAAACTTTGGAAAATTGAACCCTGAAAGTTAACTAATCCTCCTTATTAACAATTAATTAATACAGGATTAACAATTAGCTGCTATTAAAGACATAAATTAGCAAAAAATAAAAGGAGCATTATGAGTAGCCTTAAGCAGAAAATCTTGGTCGTTGATGATGAGGCGGATATCGTCGAGTTGATTGCCTATAACCTGAAAAGAGAGGGGTATCAGGTTTATACTGCATCCAATGGGCAGGAAGCGGTGACCACCGCAAAGAAAGTGATGCCCGACCTGATCATTTTAGACATTATGATGCCCAAAATGGATGGCATTGAAGCCTGTCGTGTCATGCGATCCATGCCTGAATTTAAGAGCACATTTATGGTGTTTTTGACCGCCCGCAGCGAGGAGTATTCCGAGATTGCCGGGTTCAATGTAGGGGCTGATGATTACATCGCCAAACCCATCAAACCACGTGCATTACTGAGTCGGATCAATGCCATTTTGCGCCGCAATGCCCAACAGGAAGATGAAGTAGAAACTAAGCTGGAAATCGGGGATCTCGTTATTGATCGAGAAGCTTTTCTGGTGTTCAGAAACGGTGAAAAGATCGTTTTAGCTAAGAAAGAGTTTGAATTGTTGTTTTTATTAGCCTCGAAGCCGGGTAAAGTCTACACCCGGGAGGTGATTCTAAAAAATATCTGGGAAGATTCGGTGGTGGTGACTAATCGGACCATCGACGTACATATTCGTAAATTGCGCGAAAAAATTGGTGATAAGTACGTCGCTACGGTAAAAGGCGTGGGATATAAGTTCGAAGTTCCCGAGCAATAAGAGAGTAGGAACCGCTTTTTTTGTTAAAAATATCTTATATTTGCACACTCAATAGCGACCATGAGTGATGCAATAAAACACGAGTGCGGAATCGCACTCATCCGACTGCTGAAGCCCCTTTCTTATTATCAGGAAAAGTACGGGACGGCTATATACGGCCTCAACAAACTGTATTTGTTAATGGAAAAGCAACATAACCGGGGCCAGGATGGTGCCGGTATTGCGACCATTAAATTCGATGTTAAGCCAGGCAGTAGATACATCAGCCGGTATCGTTCTACCGCCCCTAACGCGGTGGCCGATATTTTTGAATACGTGCAGAAGAAATTTTCTGCCGTCCAACGTGCCTATCCGGAACAATACAAAGATAGTCAATGGTTAAAAGATAATGTTAGTTTTACTGGTGAGGTCTTGATGGGGCACTTACGCTATGGAACCCACGGGAAAAACAGCATTGAGAGTTGCCATCCTTTTTTAAGGCAAAATAACTGGCGAACACGGAACTTGGTCATCGCCGGTAACTTCAATATGACCAACGTAGATGAGCTCCTCGAACAATTGTATGAGCTAGGGCAGCATCCTAAAGAGCAAGCAGATACCGTGACTGTTCTGGAGAAAATTGGTCACTTCTTAGACACCGAAAATCAACGACTTTTTGACCAATTCAAAAAGGAACAATACAGTAATGTAGAAATCAGTTCGCTTATCGCGAAAAACCTGGATGTCGCACGAATACTTCAACGTTCGGCTAAAACATGGGACGGTGGATACACCATTACCGGTATTTTCGGACATGGAGATGCTTTTGTGATGCGCGATCCTGCAGGTATTCGTCCCGCTTATTATTATCAGGATGAGGAGGTGTTGGTCGTGGCCTCAGAGCGACCTGCTATTCAAACCGCTTTTAATGTAAAGTACGAAAGCATACAGGAAATTAAGCCCGGTCATGCATTGATCGTGAAAAAAGATGGTCGCATCTCGGAGGAAGTATTCCGTGAACCTGTGGAGCTTAGAGCCTGTTCATTTGAGCGTATTTATTTTTCCAGGGGCAGTGATGCAGAGATTTATCAGGAACGGAAAAACCTGGGCAAATTATTGTGCCCTCAAGTGCTAAAAGCGGTAGATTATAACATTAAGGATACGGTGTTTTCCTATATTCCCAACACGGCCGAAGTTTCTTTTTATGGCATGGAAGAAGGAGTGAGCTCCTATGTACGTAATCTGCAAAAAGAAACCTTATTGAATCGTACGGATAAAATTTCGGATGAGGAGTTGGACGAAATGTTAAGCATTACA
>DASRQK010000250.1:0-2598 GCA_035645875.1 Sphingobacteriaceae bacterium
CGGCTTAATCGCTGGATGAAACGCGCCATATTGGGCTTGGGTCAATGCCTGCACCTCCCCATTTCGTAATAGGTAGATATTGTCCCGCCCCTGCAGGTGAGCCTTAAAGATCACATCCTCCGCATAGTATATCGGCCGCTCTAACTGTTGATCCATCCATGGGGTCAATCGCCTATACACACCACCCGACAATTCCACCAAAGCACTGCCCTGCGCGCTAATCCCTACCGCCAGCAGTTTATCAGACTTGGGATGGAAGGAGGGTGTCTGTAGCATCCAGCCGTCCGGCGCAGGGTAGGCACCCCGTTCTTGCCCGTTTTCAGCATCTAAGATCACGATCGACGCTTGCTGGTTTACTTCCACTTGAATCGCTGCGATCCTCCCCCCATCCGGACTGAGCGCCGGCGTGAACAATCGCGTTCCTCGGGTAAGCTGCCGGCTACGCCCACGTTCCACATCGTGGACATGTATAACACTAAAATTTTGCTTCGAATAGCGGGGGTGACTGCGTAATTCATCCCAAACGATTCGGCCGGCTGCATAGGAATAATGCGATTCCTTTTGCCAGCCCAATTGTAGTATAGTAGACTTCTTGCCTGCTGCATAGCGTATGATTTCAGGCACAAAAGCCCGGCCTTGTCGCAATACATAGAGGGATCCGTCTTCGCCCCATTGAGGAAATAACCAGTCGGAAGGAAATTTTGATTCAGCCAGTGGAAGTTCAGAAAAGTCAGCATAATCGCTCAGTCCAATGGGCTCCAGAGGCCATGAGGACCATTTTTCCCGAAGGTCCTCCAGCGTCGCGGCATGCCAAGCACGCGTATTCATTCCGCTTTCTTTTTTCAATGCCCGACTAAAGCTGTAGGGCCGCAATAAGCGCTTAGAAACATCAGACAGTAGTCGGTTCACCACCTCCGGTCCCAGATCGCTATACATTTTTTGCACCATCAAATAGCCCAATTCATACGGGCCGGGCGTGAGGTCCCTGTAGGAGCCTAAAAATTCTTTTTGATACGAGTAATTCCGATCATTCAGCACGCTCCATCGGTAGGACATGAGCCAAGAGGGCATCCTTCCCCTTCCTCCGCTGGTCAGCTCGCTTTCTTTATAAACTGCGTCCCCCTCATAAAACCAAATAGGTAAATGCAGGCCGAATAAGGCCAAGCCCAATTGTTCCCAAAAGGGCGCTTTAAAGCGGCCTACCAATTGATCAAATTGACCAATATGTCGCAGTTCATGAATGGTCAAGTGCGTTAACCAATCCATATTTTCTCCCTGAGCGGGCGGGGTGGTAATAAATTCTGTTCGCCGAGGCGCTAACTGCACAAAGCCGTTAGAGACCACGGATTGGTTTTGTAGAATGAGCGGTGTCATGCGACGTGGCGCGTTCAAGTCTGCATTGACCCGAGCCATTAAACGATCCAGCTGTCTGCTGAGTTGTCGAGCCTTCTGTTCGAACTCCGAAGGAAAAATAACCTGGAAATTCTCCGTTTGGATCTGTCGCCACTTCAAGTTCGGGGGATTTTGATCAAATTCTAAAATTTGCGTCGTGCCTGAGCTAGGAAACAGCATGGCGGCGATGATAAACCAAAAAATGAGGCATGCGCGATGAAATCGAAGGAATTGTAAGTGGCGGATAATTTGCATTTTAGCTTTAAACAATACGTCATGCAATATCGCAATTTTTTATTAAGCTTCTATATTCGTACTTTTCCTCAAAATAACCGACTTTTGCACGGTAATAATGTGAAAGACACCAGATATCGCGCATGTAATATTTACATAAATTAAAGGAAGGAGGGCCTATGGAAGAACTCGACGAATTGGTCGTACAAGTCGAGCAGCTGATCGCCGAAGGGAACGAGCAGCAGCTAAAAGAGTTTTTGGACGAATTGAACATTTCGGATGTAGAGGAGTTAATCGATGAGCTTCCTGACTATGGATCGACTTTTATAGAGACCTTGAGTGTTAATCGGGCGGTACATGTTTTCGGTATTCTCGATTTTCCTACCCAGGAACGTATTTTCAAAAAGCTTTCCGGCCATAAGATTTCAGAGATTATCAATCATATGCCTCCCGATGACCGGACGTCGTTTTTCAGTGAGCTGAAAGGGGATGTGGTTAAGCAATTGATTATCTTGCTCTCTCCCGCGGATCGTAAAGAAGCGCTGGCTTTATTGGGTTATCCCGAGGACAGCGTCGGACGTTTGATGACGCCAGATTACATCACGGTGAAAGAGCATTGGGACATGAACCGGGTTTTGGAACATTTGCGCAAGTATGGAAAGGCATCCGAAACCATCGATGTGCTGTATGTCATCGGCCGAAATGGAGAATTATTGGACGATATCCGGATCCGCGACATCCTTTTGGCCAGTCCCGAGACTAAAGTGGAGGAATTGATCGATAACCGGTTGATATCCTTGAATGCCGATGATCATCAGGAGGACGCGATCAATGTGTTCCGAATGAATAACCGCGTGGCGCTTCCCGTGGTGGATGCGCAGGGCATCATGCTCGGAATCGTCACGGTCGATGATATTCTCTGGGTGGCTAATGAAGAGTACACCGAAGACATGCAACGTATCGGGGGTTCAG
>DASRQK010000251.1:0-2040 GCA_035645875.1 Sphingobacteriaceae bacterium
CAGGTAAATGGCTCGCAGTTTCTCTTTCAGCGCCTCATCGGCAGGCTGAAGCTGGGGGATTCCGGAAGCGGAAAGCGCAATGAAATATTCAATTTCTACAAAAACTCGGTATTTAATCAGGGCAAATTCAGAAAAATACTCACTGAGTTCTTTCGTGGCCTGTTGGTATCGCCCATCAATCGGCGAAATAGCGGTAAGCGCGGATGATAACATATTAGCTTAAGATTTATTTGTGCAAAGGTACATAATTCGGTTATATTTGTCCATATGAGATTACTTGCCGTTACGCTCCTGCTATTGCCACTACAGCTTTTTGCCTCGAATTTGGTCATCAGTGGATATGTGCGGGATGCCACTTCCGGCGAGGTGCTGTCTGCCGCTACCTTGCGATTGATCGGCGATGAAAATGCCCAAACCCAGACGAATGATTTCGGATTTTACTCCCTGTCCGTGCCCCAGGGTTCCTACCGATTGAGCGTGTCCCGGGTCGGGTATACGAGCTGGGAATCAGAGCTGTTCACGCTCCAGGCGGACACGACATGGCAGATTAAATTGGAGCTGGCCGGCGCAATCGAAGAGGTCGTGGTCACGGCTGACCGAGCGGTGAATCAATTGACCACGCCGATTATGGGATTGTCCCGTGTCGATGTGGGTGAAATCAGCCAGGTTCCGGTGCTTTTCGGTGAAAAAGATGTGTTGAAGACCATACAACTTCTTCCCGGTGTGATGTCCGGAGGGGAGGGGAGCAGCCAGTTCTTTGTGCGTGGGGGGATGGGCGATCAGAACCTCATTCTGTTAGATGGCGCGACTGTTTTTAATGCCTCTCACCTTTTTGGTTTTTTCTCCACCTTTAATTCCGATGCCATTCGGGATGTCGACTTGTATAAAGGTGGGCAGCCGGCTCAATACGGCGGAAGACTGGCCTCGGTGCTGGATATCCGCATGCTGGAAGGGAATAATCAGAAATTTCACGCCGCTGGTGGTATCGGCCTGATCGCTTCCCGTCTGAAAGTAGAAGGACCTTTGGTGCGGGATAAGGCTTCCTTTATGGTCAGTGGCCGCCGCACGTATGCCGATCTATTTTTAAAATTGTCATCGGATCCGGACATTAATCAGAGCCAATTGTATTTTTACGATCTCAATCTGAAAACCAATTTTCAGCTCAACGATAAGAACACCCTCTATCTTTCGGGCTATTTCGGCGAAGATATTTTAGGTTATGCCGATGTGTTTCGATTCGGTTGGGGCAATAGCAGTGCGACACTGCGTTGGAATCATTTGCTGTCTAACCGGCTGTTTTCCAATACCACCGCTGTCTACAGTGATTACGATTATCAAGTCGATCTCTTGGATGAAAATGTCGATTTTGTGATCGCTTCGTCCATTCGCAGCGCGAACCTCAAACAAGATTTTCAGTTTTTTTCCGGAAATAATCAATCCCTGCGTTTTGGAGCCGAATTTCGCTACCAGCAGATACAGCCTTCTGAGATCATAACGGGTGAAAACGCTTCGGTCAATGCCCTGCACATCGAAAAGCAAAAAGGGATAGAAACCGCCGCTTATATTTCCCATGAATGGGATCCGCTCAGTTGGATGGATGTGATTTATGGCCTGCGCGCGACTCATTTTTCACGTGACGACGCCGAACAGACGTACCTGAGTGCCGAGCCCCGGCTGGCTTTCAATTTTAAATTGGGTCGACAGTCGAGCATCAAGACGTCTTATAACCGGAATTCGCAATTTTTGCATCAATTGACCAATACCACCTCCAGCCTGCCCACCGATGCGTGGGTACTGAGTAGTGAGCGGGTGAAGCCCCAATTGGCGGATCAATACGCCTTAGGCTACTATCGGAATTTTTCGGCTGATCTTTACGAGTTTTCGATGGAGGTGTATTATAAGGATATGCAAAACCAAATCGATTACCGGGATGCGGCCGACTTGCAGGCCAATGCGCGGGTAGAGGAGGAATTGGTTTTCGGGATCGGGCGATCTTACGGCGTGGAATGGTACCTTAAAAAACAACGTGGTCGTTGGAAT
>DASRQK010000252.1:0-6391 GCA_035645875.1 Sphingobacteriaceae bacterium
GCTCCAGGATCTACCTCAAATATAAAAGCCCAATACCGTCTCCAGTACGTTGAGATTCCAGTGGCTGTTAAATTGAAAAGCACTGAGGCGTATAACCGCAGCTATTATGGGAAATTCGGCTTTACCCCAGGTATCAAAACCAGCGGACGGCAACGGATCAATGATGCTTCTACAAGAGTCAAGATTGACGATGCGAATGTGTTTCGCCTCGCACTGCAAATTGGTGGCGGAGTAGAATGGAGATTGGACCATAACCTACGTCTGATGACCGGTTTGACTTTTAATAATGGTTTTACCCGGACCATGAAATTGGGTGAGCCGAAGTTTTCGTATATGTCCCTGGATTTCGGGATCTTCTTTTAAATGAAAGTTTATCGTCGCACAATTTCACCGTAGCACATTATCGAATCATGCGCATTGCCATAGCCCAATTAAACTACCAGGTAGGAAATTTAAAACATAATTCGGAGAAGATCTTAGCTGCCCTCCAAGAAGGAAAGAATCGGGGGGTGGATCTGATGGTGTTCGCAGAAATGGCCTTGACTGGATATCCGGCGAAGGATCTTTGGGTACAGCCGGATTTTATTCGGGAGACTGAAAATGCATTGGTTCGGATCGCCGCTGCCTGTGAGGGGATCTCTTGTTTGATCGGGGCGCCACTGCAGAACAATACCGGTAAAGGTAAGCCACTTTTCAATGCGGCTGTTCTTTTAGCCGAGGGACAGATTCAATCTTCCGCTGCTAAGGCATTGATCCCTGATTATGATGTCTTCGATGAGTTTCGCTACTTTCAGCCGAATGAACAATTTTCCTGCATGGCATTTAAGGGGCTAAAATTAGCCGTGACCGTATGTGAAGATCTCTGGTTTTCGGATGAGCATCAAAGGGAACAATCGCTGTATATGAGGGATCCCATGGAGCGACTGCGCGCAGAAGCGCCTGATTTGATGATCAATCTAGCAGCCTCTCCCTTCGCGCTCGGACATGCGGAATCCCGGCAGGTCATTCTTCGTGATCAGGTCCTGAAATCCGGGATTCCGCTGATATATGCGAATCAGGTGGGGGCTCACGCAGATTTGATTTTCGATGGTCGATCCATGTTATGGTCTGCCGAAGGGGAACTGTTAAGCGAATTAGCCGCATTCAAGGAAGAAGTGTTCTATTTTCGTTTTGAAAAGGGTAATATAGTTCCCGATAAGGAGGCTTTTGCAAAAATAGATTTAGTGGATATGGCATTGATCCATCAAGCTTTACTGCTCGGGATCCGGGATTATTTTCATAAATCAGGTTTTAAAAAAGCAGTTTTAGGGCTCTCGGGCGGATTGGATTCCGCGGTCGTCGTTGCGCTGGCGATCGAAGCTTTGGGGGCGAAGAATGTGCTGGCCGTACTGTTGCCGTCTGAATATTCCTCGGATCATTCGCTAAAAGATGCCCGAGATCTGGTGGAAAACACAGGCTGTGAGTCGCTGATTATTCCGATCAGTCAGCCCGTAGCCGCTTTTGAGCAGGTATTGTCCCCCGCTTTTGAAGGGAGAAAATCCGACACCACCGAAGAAAATATACAGGCCCGAAGTCGGGGATTGATCCTGATGGCCTTGTCCAATAAATTGGGCCATGTGCTGCTGAACACCTCGAATAAAAGTGAGGCTGCGGTCGGTTATGGAACTTTGTACGGTGATATGGCAGGTGCGATCAGTGTGATTGGCGATGTGTTTAAGACGGATGTGTATCGGTTGGCCGATTATATCAATAGAGAGCGGGAAATTATTCCCATCCATACCATCCGGAAGCCGCCTTCTGCCGAACTGAGACCGGATCAAAAGGACAGCGATTCCCTGCCGGATTATCCTTATTTGGATGCAGTTTTGAGGGCTTATGTAGAAGAAAATCGTCCGATTGACGATATTAAGGCTGAATGGGGAGACCCATCGCAGGTCGATCGGATCATCGGCATGGTGGATCGGGCGGAATTTAAACGTTATCAGACTGCACCCACTTTGAGGGTGAGCAAAAAAGCTTTCGGTCCAGGACGTCTGATGCCCTTGGTGATGCGAAAAGATTATTAGTTTTTTATTAAACCTTCTGTCATTGGGTGTGTCTATAGTATATATGAAAAAGTTACTGTATATACTCCCAATCGTGTTGTTGATGGCGGCCTGTTCGTCTCATCAATACCATACTACGCGGGTAGTCAATCAGGATTTTAAGCAATATAAAACCTACGGATGGTTGACTCCGGTGGATTCAGAATCGAAAAATTTCTTTAATAACGATATCGCTCGGGCCAATATCATGGAAACGGCCAATCAAGAGCTGGAGGCTCGAGGGTTGACCTATACGAAGGATAACCCGGATCTGTTATTCCGTTACATTGCGATCGTGAATAACACCAGTAGACCCGTTTATGGGCATTATCCCATGTATGGACGCTGGGGCTGGTACAATCCCTGGATGTATCATTATGGACATCGTCCCATCGGGAGGGAGCGTTATCGCGTGGGGCACATCATCATTGAAGCGAGGGATCGGGTCAATGATACCGTGATTTGGCAGGCAAGAGGTTCCGGCCGGGTGAATAATCCGGAATCAGCGATCAATAATCTACCGAAAGTGGTGCAAGGGGTTTTTAATGAATATCCGATAGGGGTTTTGAGGAATTAAAACAAGGTTATTCAGGCTGAATCAATCCTTATTAATTTGCTTTTCTGATAGCCAAAAATTATTGTACCCCAAACCAATCTGAATGTCGAGTAATTCTTGCTGAAGCATTTCCAGGATCGCGAGGAAATTGTAGACGAACTGCACCTTGTTTTCTGAGCTTTTAACAATGTGTTGAAAATCCATACGTTTATTGATGGAAATCAGGGAGGCGATGACTTCCTTTTGTCTTTCTATGGTGTAGGGGTAACGCTCGACCGTATGCCGGGCTTCAGCCGTTCTGTTCTCATACCGGATCATCACCTTTTCATAAACCATCATGAGCTTATAAAGGTCGAAAGAGCCCAGTTCCTCGCCAATGGGTGCGGTGTCCGCCGCTTTTTTTAAATCGGTCAGTATGTTACCCCGTCGATGCCATACCCAACGCCTTCCCTCGAGCACCTTTAATTCTTCACAAATCTCTTTAAACTGTTTATATAGGATGAGCTTTTGGACCAAATCTTTCTGCAGATCGATTTCATTGCCTTCTTCGTCCAATTCGGGTCGGGGCAATAAGGTTTTGACTTTGATCCGCATGAGTGTAGCAGCCATGTAAATGAATTCGCTGGCCAGTTCGATGTTTAATGCCTGCATTTGTTGGATGTAGTCTAAAAAATCATCGGTGATTCGGGCTATGGGAATATCATTAATATCCAATTCATCCCGCTCTATAAAGAACAGGAGCAGGTCAAAGGGTCCTTCGAATTGAGGCAACCTGATTTCATATGCAGTCTGGTTTTCTAACGGCATGTACTTTGCTATGTATGGCTATCGTGGTAAAGATAAGCTAAATCATTTGTTTTTTTGTTTACCTTTGGCACATAGTAAAAGAAATCGCATGGACTTTGCAAAAGGAATCTTACTGAGTAAAATCAATAGCCCGGATGATTTGAAGCAATTGACCGAAGCAGAATTGCTCTTGTTGGCAGATGAACTGAGGCAATATATCATCGACGTGGTATCGGTCAATGGGGGGCATTTTGGTGCCAGTTTGGGAGTGGTGGAATTGACCGTAGCGCTGCACTATGTCCTGAATACGCCCTATGATCAATTGATCTGGGATGTGGGACATCAGGCCTATGGACATAAAATACTGACCGGGCGTAGGGATGTGTTCCCGACCAATCGTGTGTCCGGTGGGATTAGTGGATTCCCTAAGCGGGAAGAGAGCCCTTATGATGCCTTCGGGGTAGGGCATTCTTCTACTTCCATTTCTGCGGCTCTGGGTATGGCGGTGGCCTCGCATTATAGGGGAGAAACGGACAGGCAGCATGTCGCAGTGATCGGCGATGGCGCGATGACGGCGGGTTTGGCTTTTGAAGGCTTGAACCATGCGGGTATAGAGAAGTCCAACCTATTGGTCATTCTCAATGATAACTGCATGTCCATTGATCCGAATGTGGGTGCGTTGAAAGAATATTTGACGAACATTACTACATCCAAATCCTGGAATCGCTTTCGCGACGATATCGGACATGTCTTGGGTAAGCTTTCGGAGATTGGTCCGGATACGCTGGGAATGGTGAAGAAATTGGAAAAAAGCATCAAAGGTACATTGCTAAAGCACAGTAACCTTTTTGAAGCCTTAAATTTCCGTTACTTTGGCCCGGTCGATGGACACGATTTGAAACGTTTAGTGAAAGTGATGGAGGATCTGAAGGAAATTCCTGGTCCGAAATTGTTGCATTGTGTGACGGTGAAGGGCAAGGGGTTTGCATTGGCTGAAAAAGATCAGACCAAATGGCATGCGCCGGGTTTGTTCGATAAGATCACCGGTGAGATTAAAAGCAGTAAACCGTCTAAGCCGACCGCTCCGAAATATCAGGATGTTTTCGGGCATACTTTGGTAGAATTAGCCGAGGCCAATGAGAAAATTATGGGTGTCACGCCCGCCATGCCTTCGGGTTCTTCCATGAATATCATGATGGAGGCCATGCCTGAGCGAGCTTTTGATGTGGGAATTGCCGAGCAACATGCGGTGACGTTTTCTGCAGGGATGGCAGCGAGTGGGCTGGTTCCTTTTTGTAATATCTATTCCAGTTTTATGCAGCGCGCCTACGATCAGGTGATCCATGACGTGGCGATACAAAATCTGAATGTGGTGTTCTGCTTAGACCGTGCTGGAGTGGCTGGTGCGGATGGTCCCACACATCATGGAGCCTACGATCTGGCCTATATGCGTTGCATCCCGAATATGATCGTGGCCGCGCCTATGAATGAAGAAGAGCTGCGCAATATGATGTATACGGCCCAGAAAGAGGATATGGGGCCCTTTTCGATCCGTTACCCCCGGGGAAAAGGTGTGATGCCGGATTGGAAGAGATCTTTTAATGAAATTCCAGTCGGTAAAGGGAGGGTGGTTTGTGAAGGCGAGGACCTGGCGCTATTGACCATTGGGCATATCGGAAATGAGGCGGTCAAAGCCTGTCAGGAATTGAACCAAGAGGGTATTTTTCCGGCGCATTATGATTTGCGTTTTGTCAAGCCATTGGATGAAGAGCTCCTACATAAAGTGCTTAAGAAGTTCTCGAAAATCATTACTGTGGAAGACGGTTGTGTGCAGGGGGGATTCGGGTCTGCAGTTTTGGAGTTTATGGCGGATCATGGATATCAGGCACAAGTGGTTCGATTGGGTATACCCGATCAAATCATCGAGCATGGCGAACAGGAGGAGTTATGGGCCATGGCTCATTATGACCGAGCTGCGATCGTTCGCACCGCTCAGGGTTTAGTCAGCGGGAAAACGACGGATGCCCTGGTGGGGTAGAAATCGTGTTTTTACCCAGTCGGTAGTCAGGCGTCCTGCTACCAGCGGATTAGCGCGCTGGCCCATGTAAAACCGGAGCCAAAAGCGGCCAAACAGACCAGGTCACCATCTTTGATTTTGCCGGCCTCCCAAGCTTCACAGAGCGCAATAGGCACGGATGCCGCTGTGGTGTTTCCGTATTTTTGAATGTTATTGAACACCTGATCATCCGACAGCCCGAGGAGTTTTTGTACATATTGGCTAATTCTCAAATTGGCCTGATGCGGCACCAAAAGGTCCAGGTCTTTTTCACTGAGCTGATTTGCATGAAGTGCTTCTTTAATGACTTCGGGGAATTTCACGACGGCTTTTTTAAAGACAGCCGGCCCATCCATGTAGGGGAGAGAAGCCTCACTTTCTATGATGTCGTGAGTCATAAACAGGCCACCCAATTCCTGATCTGGATATTCCGGCTTATCCTTCATCCAGCGATTGGCGTGGGAGCCGGGGTAATACATCGCCAAAATCTCCGCATCGGCCCCATCACTGTGTAGGTGCGTGCTGAGAATCCCGCGACCGGGCTCTTCGGTAGGCTGCAGCACTACTGCACCGGCACCATCCCCAAAAATCACCGATACATTCCGGCTGCGGGTCTCAAAATCCATCGCAAAGGAATGCTTCTCGCTTCCGACGACCAGTATATTTTTATAGGTACCTGTACGAATGTATTGATCCGCTACGGACAGCGCATATACAAATCCGGAACATTGGTTACGAACATCTAGGGCTCCTATTTCCTTCATTTCCATCTCTCTTTGGAGCAATACGCCACAACCCGGAAAATAATAATCCGGACTCAAGGTCGCGAAAACGATAAAATCCACATCCTGTGTCGTGATTCCGGCACGCTCAATAGCGATTTTGGCCGCCTCTATCCCCATGGTGGTA
>DASRQK010000253.1:0-7626 GCA_035645875.1 Sphingobacteriaceae bacterium
CCCAAGCCCGCGAAGAAGGTTTGGATCGGGTCTTCGAAGAGGCCGGATTCTTCCTACGTGAGCCGGGATGCAGTGCCTGTCTGGGTATGAACGAGGATAAAATTCCTGCCGGGAAATATTGTATTTCTACTTCGAATCGAAACTTCGAAGGACGTCAGGGCCCGAATGCGCGAACCTTCCTCGCGAGCCCACTCATGGCGGCTGCCGCGGCGGTCACTGGCAAAGTCACCGACATTCGCGACATGATCCCTGAGGAAGCAGAAGAGGCATTGGTTTAAACCCCGTAATTAGCAAATTTAACATGGAAAAGAAGATATTTAAACATACCATTTCATCCACCGTTCCGATCCAAATCGAAAATATCGATACGGACCAAATCATTCCAGCTCGCTTTCTAAAAGCGACCACGCGGGAGGGTTTCGGTGAAAACCTGTTTAGGGATTGGCGATATGACTCCAATAATGAACCCCAGGCGCATTTCCCACTAAACGACCCGAAATATAAGGGTAAAATCCTAGTAGCGGGACGTAATTTTGGCTGTGGAAGTAGTCGGGAACATGCAGCATGGGCCCTCTCTGATTATGGTTTTGATGTGGTGGTGAGCAGTTTTTTTGCAGATATTTTTAAAGGAAACGCATTGAACAATGGCCTCCTGCCGGTGCAAGTCAGTGAAGAATTCTTGCACGAGATTTTCACTGAAATTTCCAAGGATCCTAATACCGAATTGGAAGTGGATTTGGAAAAAGAAAGCATTACGTTGCTGGCCACAGGTAAAACGGAATCCTTTGAAATCAATCCCTATAAAAAATCTTGTTTGATCAATGGCTACGACGACATCGATTATATATTGAGCCAAAAGGACAAAATCGAAGCATTCGAAAGCGAAAAAATATACGCATGAAAAAGAATATTCTGATCATTCCGGGAGACGGCATCGGACAGGAAGTGACCCAGTGGGGCCAAGCTGTTTTGGCACAAATCGCGAAGCAATATGGCCACGAATTCAGCTTTGATGAAGCCATTATGGGTCATACAGCGATAGAAATAACCGGCAACCCTTTACCCGACGAGACGCTAACTAAAGCCAAAGCCAGTGATGCGATCCTTTTCGGGGCTATTGGGCATGCCAAATATGACCATGATCCGACCGCCAAAGTACGCCCGGAACAAGGCTTATTAAAAATCCGCAAATCGCTCGGGCTTTATGCAAATCTTCGCCCTATTCAGCTTTTTGATGAATTGTTGGATGCCTCCAGTTTAAAACCCGAAGTTTTGCGCGGCACGGACATTTTGTTTTTCCGTGAATTGACCGGCGATGTGTACTTCGGCGAGAAAAAACGCTCGCAAGACGGGACTTTTGCATCGGATCTGATGAATTATTATAGATTTGAGGTAGAGCGCATTGCGATCAAAGCCTTTGAGGCAGCCCGCAGCAGAAATAAACGCCTGTGTTCGGTCGACAAAGCGAATGTACTGGAAACCTCCCGCTTATGGAGGGAGACTGTACAGGAAATCGCCACGAAGTACCCGGACGTGGAAACAGAACACATGTTCATCGATAATGCCGCGATGCAATTGGTCAAAAACCCTCGCAAATTCGATGTGGTACTGACTGCAAACCTTTTTGGAGACATCCTGACGGACGAGGCTTCACAAATTGCCGGATCCATGGGCATGTTGGCATCAGCCTCTGTCGGTGACGGCACCGGCTTCTACGAGCCTATTCATGGTTCAGCCCACGATATAGCGGGTCAAAACAAGGCAAATCCATTGGCGTCCATTCTTTCCGCTGCATTGATGCTGGATATTGGATTTGGGTTAAAGGAAGAAGGAGAAGTCGTCACCCGCGCCGTCGCGGACACCTTAAAAGAGGGATACAGAACCGTCGATATCGCCGATTCTAAAACCTTGCCCGAGCAAATACTGGGCACAGCCGAAATGGGTCAAAAAGTATTGGAAAAAATCCAAATCCCGGAGCAGGTATAGGAGCAAAGACTCAAGGAGCAAAGACTCAAGGAGAAAAGACTCAAGGAGCAAAGAAATAAAGACCAATTTATAAAATCTACTATTATGTTACACGATCCAAATCATCTGTATATTTTCGATACCACCCTGCGGGATGGTGAACAGGTACCGGGCTGTCAATTAACGACAGCAGAAAAGGTAGAGATCGCGCAAGATCTCCGAGATCTGGGCGTGGATGTCATTGAAGCTGGTTTTCCAGTTTCCAGTCCAGGGGATTTTCAGAGTGTGGTGGAAATATCCAAGGTCGTGGGTGAGGTGATTGTTTGCGCATTGACCCGTGCCAATAAAAAAGATATAGAGGTCGCCGCTGACGCCTTGAAATTTGCCAAAAGACCCCGAATTCATACCGGAATAGGCGCGTCAGACACCCATATCCAATACAAATTTAACAGTACGCGGGAAGAAGTTCTGGAACGGGGGGTGGAAGCAGTCCGATATGCGAAAACCTTTGTCGAAGATGTGGAGTTTTATGCAGAAGATGCCGGTCGGGCGGACGTGGAATACTTGGCCCAAATGATCGAAGCGGTGATCGCCGCAGGTGCGACGGTGGTTAATATTCCAGATACCAATGGGTATTGTCTTCCGGACCAATACGGGGCTAAAATCCGCTTCCTGAAAGAAAATGTAAAAAACATCGATCAGGCAATCATCTCTGCACATTGTCATAATGATTTGGGCTTAGCGACTGCCAACTCCATAGCGGCGATTCAAAACGGTGCACGCCAAATCGAATGTACCATCAACGGAATCGGTGAGCGGGCCGGGAACACCTCCCTGGAAGAGGTAGCGATGATTTTGAAAGTACACAATCAGAGCCTATTCCACCTCAGTACTCGGATCAATAGCAAGCACTTTACCGCCATTAGTCGCAAAGTCAGCGAGATGATGAACATGCCGGTTCAACCGAATAAAGCCATTGTGGGACGCAACGCTTTTGCACACAGCTCGGGTATTCACCAGGATGGATTCCTAAAACATAGGGAAAATTACGAGATTATCAATCCGGAAGATGTGGGATTAGACGAGGCGGGTATTATTTTGACGGCCCGCAGCGGACGACATGCTTTGAAGCATCACCTGGAGCGTATTGGATTCACTTTGGACAAGCAAGAACTGGATCAAGCCTACCAAGCTTTCTTGGAATTGGCTGACCGTAAAAAAGATTTGAATGACGAAGACTTGCGCGACTTAATGCAGCAAGTAAGCAGCTAATTTTTAATAGCAGATGACCCTCACCTTTCAGAATCATTCGTTTGATTCACCACAGGCGCTGGAACGCATACGTGATGTGATCCAGCGCACGCCTCTTCAATACAATTTTGGTCTTTCCGAACGGTATCAGGCTGATATTTACATTAAGCGTGAGGATCTGCAAGTGGTGCGTTCCTACAAATTAAGGGGCGCATTCCACAAAATCAATAAACTCTCGGATGCGGAACGCGCAAAAGGCGTGGTCTGCGCCAGCGCGGGAAACCATGCGCAAGGCGTGGCCTTCTCTTGCCGAAAACTGGGTATCAAAGGAGTCATTTTTATGCCTGCGCCCAGTCCGAAACAAAAAATCACCCAAACCGAAATGTTCGGTAATGGGCAGGTGGAAATCATTTTGACGGGGGACACTTTTGACGATTGCCAACATGAAGCCCTTGCCTACGCCAAAGAAAAAGGTATGACCTTTATTCCCCCGTTTGATGATCCAGATATCATTGAAGGGCAAGGAACTGTAGGTGTAGAACTCTGGGAAGACATGCCGGACATGGACATGGTAATCCTACCTGTGGGTGGAGGCGGTTTGGCCTCGGGCGTCAGTCTCTATTTAAAGAATAAAAACCCGAAAATCCAAGTGATTGGCGCGGAGCCTGCAGGAGCTGCTTGTTTAAAGGCTGCACTCCATAGTGGTCAGCCTGTCACCTTAGACAAAATCAATAAATTTGTAGACGGTGCTGCTGTGCAGCGAATCGGAGACCTGAATTTTGCGATCTGCAGTCAGCATTTGGATGATTTGCGTGCCATACCCGAGGGACAAGTGTGCACCAGCATCCTGGAACTCTATAATCGAGACGCCATCGTGGCTGAGCCTGCCGGAGCACTTTCCATCGCTGCATTGGAGGAGTTTAAAGAAGAAATTAAAGGCAAAAAAATCATCTGTATACTCAGTGGCGGAAATAACGACATTGATCGCATGAGCGAGATTAAGGAACTCTCCCTCATGCACGAGGGTCTAAAGCATTATTTTATCGTACGTTTTCCGCAAAGACCGGGCGCATTGAAGCGTTTTGTCAACGAAGTACTGGGGCCAGACGATGACATCACCCGCTTTGAATTTATCAAAAAAACCCAGCGTGAACGGGGGCCTGCCCTCGTCGGAATTGAACTGCGCCGTGCCTCCGATTACGAGCAACTCATCGAGCGCATGTCGTTACATAACTTTGATCATAAACCCATTAACTCCGATCAAACCCTATTCGAATATCTGATATGACACGCTGCTGATTAACCACCTGGTTTTACTTGATAATCAATTTATTGAGTCATTAAAATCACCGTGCCTTCCATCTGTTTTGTGGACAATTCCACATCTGTTGATAACAATTATTATTATTCATCAATAAAAAACTGATCTTTGTTAGAGTCCCAAAAGGCAGTGCTAACCGGGGGCTTTCTGATTGTTTAATATTTTAAATTAGTTACTATGACAAGGATTATCAAATTCGAGAAAAATGATTGTGCGCCCTGTGACCAGGTTTCAAATTTCCTGGATAGCAAAGGAATCAGTTATGAAAAGGTAAACCCCTTTGACAAACCCGAATTGGCGATTCAATATAAGGTACGAACCGTGCCTACGGTCATTGTGCTAAACGAAGATCAGGAAGAAAAACGCATCATCGGATTTAAGCCCGAAGAATTATCCACCTTGGTCGCACAATAATGGAGGTCGGCCATGGAACGGATTTATTACGATAGTCGGACAGGGAATGTCGCAAGATTCATCGAAAAAGTAAAGGAAGCCACAGGTTGGGAATTCTGCAAGATCGATGCAGACCAACAAGTTTTCGAAAGGGGGCATCTAATTACCTTTACCACTCGATTCGGCGAAATCCCAGAAAGCACCCGGCAGTTTTTAACGCACTCGGGATCCTATATGGACTCCGTATCATCCAGTGGAAATCGAAATTGGGGAAGAAATTTTGGCGTTGCAGCCGATCAAATCTCTACCAATTATGGGATTCCCATCGTACTCAAATTCGAGTTATCGGGGACGCAGGATGATGTAGCCTATTTTATCAACCACATTAAGGAAAAAAATTATGACGACAACAGACATCGCCAAGAACTGGATTCTACTCAATAACGAAATCATGATCAAGCAGGACGACGAGTTCAGCCTGCACAAAGATAAGGAGGCCGTGCGCTCCTATTTTCTAGATTACGTGAATAAGAACACCGTGTTCTTCTATACATTGAAAGAAAAGGTGGACTACCTGATCGAACACGATTACTACATTAACTTTTATCAATGGTTCACATTCGAAGAAATGCAGGAGGTGTACGATTTCGTCTTTTCCAAAAAATTCAGGTTTCAATCCTTCATGAGCGCGTTTAAATTCTTCCAGAGTTACGCCCTGCGCGATGACTCGGGAGAGAAATTCTTAGAGCGTTACGAGGACCGGATCGTGGCCGTCGCCTTATTTTTAGCACGAGAAGCAGGCGTGAAGCAAGCCTTAGAATATGCTGAAATTTTGATTAATCAGGAATACCAACCCGCGACTCCTACCTTTTTGAACGCCGGTAAAAAGCGTTCCGGAGAACTGGTCTCCTGCTTCCTGGACGAGATCGGCGATAACCTGAACGGCATTGGCTATGCAGTAGATTCCGCCATGAAACTTTCATCCATCGGAGGAGGAGTAGCTTTTAATATTTCCAAGATCCGTGGGCGCGGCGAAGCGATCAAAGGCGTAGAAGGTCGAGCGGGTGGTGTATTGCCCATTATGAAGATCTTAGAGGACACCTTCTCGTATGCCAATCAACTCGGACAACGTCCCGGTGCCGGAGCGGTTTATCTGAACATCTTCCACTCAGACATTGAAGAGTTCCTAGATTGTAAGAAGATCAACGTGGACGAAAAAGTCCGCATTAAATCCCTTTCCATCGGCATCATCATTCCGGACAAGTTCATGGAATTGGCAGAGAAGGACGAAACATGCTACCTGATCCACCCGCACACGGTAATGCAGGAATATGGTCAATACCTCGATGAGATGGACATGGATGAGATGTACGATGAATTGATCACCAATCCGAAAATTAAAAAGAAAAAGGTCAATGCCCGACACCTCTTGGTGCGCATTGCGCAAACCCAAAAGGAAAGCGGCTACCCCTATATTTTCTTCAAAGAAAATGCCAACCGCGAGCATGCATTGAATGGCATTGGTAAAGTGAAATTCTCCAATCTCTGCACGGAAATCATGCAAGTATCGCAAGTGTCCGACATCAACATCTACGGAGAGGAAGATCAGATTCGTTACGGAATCTCCTGCAACCTGGGCTCGCTCAACATTGCCACAGTGATGGATAATAAGCGGGTAAAAGAAGCGGTCAAAACTGCGATGCGTAGCTTGACGGTGGTGTCTGATGTGAGTAACATCGCCATGGTACCATCCATTCAAAAAGCAAACCGCGAATTACACAGCGTGGGCTTGGGCGCCATGAATCTACACGGTTACCTAGCCAAGAATTTCATCATGTACGAAAGTGAAGAAGCCTTGGATTTCGCAAACGTTTTCTTCATGATGATGAACTTCTACTCCTTGCAGGCTTCCATGGAAATCGCTCGTGAACGGGGACAATCCTTCGTAGGATTCGAAAAATCGGCCTACGCGGACGGTACTTACTTTGACAAATACCTCAGCCGTGAGTATTTCCCGACTACCATCAAGGTGACCGAACTTTTCAATGGCCTGGAGATTCCTACACGTGAGGATTGGGCTCAATTAAAGAAAGACGTGCAGGAACACGGAGTTTACCATGCTTATCGCTTGGCCATTGCGCCGAACCAATCCACCTCGTATATCATGAACGCTACGGCTTCTGTGATGCCGATCGTGGATGTCATCGAAGTGCGTGAGTACGGGGATAGCACGACTTATTATCCGATGCCTTATTTGACCAATGACAATTATTTCTACTTCAAGTCCGCTTACGACATGGACCAAATGAAAGTATTGCGCATGGTTTCGGTCATTCAACGCCACATTGACCAAGGTGTGTCGACGATCCTTCACACCAATTCGAAGGACTCTACCCGAGATTTAGCCAAGTATTACATTTATGCCCATAAAATGGGACTAAAATCCTTGTACTACACCCGTACACGCAAATCCAGCATTGAGGAATGTGTGTCGTGTTCGGCCTAAGGGATCAAGTCTTTAATCTTTGTTCCTTCAATCTTTGTTCATTAAATAATTCAGTATGGAAAATAACGTTAAAAAATATAAAGCAGTAAACTGGAACGTGCCGGATAATGATTATGCGCTCATGTTCTGGGAACAAAACATCAAGCAATTCTGGATCGACACGGAGTACATTCCATCCAAGGATATTGAT